>NZ_CP138989.1:3622500-3795434 GCF_044594645.1 Algibacter sp. R77976 | reverse complement strand
AAAGAAGATGCAACCAAGTGTACTGCTTTTTCCGGAACTATGTATTCTAGAAATCCAATACAATGTCTAAGTAAAGGCGTTGCTCATATTTCAGCTAAAACAAAAAGAAGCCCAGTTATTCCTGATGGTTATGAAAGGTTATATGTTTTAACAGAAGCATACTCTTTAACCATTTTGAATGTGTCTAATACACCTGAGTTTGAAGTTGATCATAGAGGTTTCTATAGAATTCATAGTTTAGTATATAATCCAGAAACTTTAGATTTATCGGTAGTTGTGCCAGGGAAAACAACAGGTTTTGACGTAGTTAGTTTGATTGCTGAAAATAATATATGCGCATCACTAGATGTTCATGGAGCAATAAATTTAGTAATAGGATCAAGATGGTTCTGCTACTTCTTTAATAAATATTTTAACAAAGGAGATAGTGGAAAAAGTAATATCTCATCTAAAGGAGGAAATGAAAATAGTATAGACGGTTTTGTTGATAATTATAATAGCTATGATGCTTTCAAGAAAGATTTTATTAGCACATATAGCATATCAAAAATATTTCCTAATCCAGTAGTTAATAGTTTAAAAGTTGAACTGGAGTTATTTGACAATGAGGTTATGAGTTACAGAATTATAGATATAAGTGGTAGAAATGTAAAGTATGGAGTAGCTTCTGATTTAGAGTTTGGTTTACAAACTATAGATGCACGAAATCTTAAATCTGGTATGTATGTTGTGCAATTTGTATCAGAATACCGAACGATAACCAAAAAGATTATAGTGAATAAATAAGAAAAAGAAAGATTAGGTTTTTAGAAAGTCGTTGTATATGCAACGACTTTCTTATTATAAGATCATTTCATAATTTTAAATAAAAATTCAGAAGAAAAAAATAATTTATTCCAATGTCTAGTTTATAAGTAAAAATGATATTTTTACCACTCAAATTGTTAATAGCAACAAACCATGTATAAAGTTTTTGTTGGAGATAAGCCAATAATTTTAACTACCGTAGTTGAGAATGAAACTAACTTTAAAAATTATTTACTTAAAACAGTAGATATGGCTAAAGTTATAAGAAAACTTAATAGGACATCTTTAAGTGAAGTTCGCTTAATTCATAAAAATCCGAAGAAAATTTTAAATAAGTTTTTGAAAAAACTACCAAATGTTATTGCTGGCGGTGGTAAAGTATATAACGATAAAGGCGAAATATTATTCATTTATAGAAATGATAAATGGGATTTGCCTAAAGGAAAAACTGAAAAAAAAGAAACCATTGAAGAAACTTCAATACGCGAAGTAGAAGAAGAAACAGGCGTAAAAGGCTTAAAAATCACAAAACCACTTGATACAACATATCATATTTTCAAGCGCAATGGGCGTTATAAAATAAAGATTACTTACTGGTTTGAAATGAAAACTAGTTACGATGGTGGTTTACAAGCTCAAGAAAATGAAGGTATTACAAAAGTAGCTTGGTTAAATGAAAAACAGACCGAGGAAGCCCTTAAAAACTCTTATGCTAATATTAAATTGTTGGTTTAAGTTGTTTTTAATATTAATTCAGTTAGGTAAAAATGCTATTTCAATATTAAATTGTTTCTAGAAAGAGGCGTTGTTTTATTGTAAATCGATAAAGAGATATTTAAAACACACTATAACGTTATAGTGTGTTTTAAAAGCAAATTATAATCCTTCTTACTTGCGCACCAACATATTAAACGTAAATTTGCACGTTCAAAAATACAATCATGACTGAATTTTTTAGAAAGCGTTCTGCAAATGCTAAAAACGATATTTTAAGTGGTATTACAGTATCTTTAGCAATGATACCCGAGGTGGTAGCTTTCGCTTTCGTTGCGCAAATAGATCCGTTAATGGCTTTGTCAGGTGCATTCATAATAGGATTAATTACTGCTGTTTTTGGTGGTAGACCAGGATTAATTTCTGGAGCTGCGGGTGCTGTTGCTGTTATTTTTGTAAGTATGATAGCAGAAGGGCATACCAAGGGCATGCTTTTCGATACACCAATAGAAAATATGGGCTTTTTCTACTTAATGGCCTGTGTGGTTTTAATGGGTATCATCCAAATTCTGGCAGGTGTTTTAAAACTAGGTCGTTTTGTTCGTTTAATACCGCACTCGGTAATGATGGGGTTTGTAAACGGTTTATCTATTGTTATTTTCATTGCGCAAGTAAAAATGTTTTCGCATAAATCTTTACAAGTGTCACCAGAAGGCGTAAAGGAATATGTAAGCACTTATATGCAAGGTCAAGAATTGTATACCATGATTGGCTTAGTGTTATTAACTATGGCCATTATTTGGGGTTTACCAAAAATCACAAAAAAATTACCAGCAGCATTAACGGCAATTCTAGTAACAAGTCTTATTGTTATTGGCTTTAATATAGATGTTTCTACAGTTGGATCATATATCATTGAAGGTGGCGGAACAGGATTAAAAGGCGAGTTCCCAACACCAAATTTAGAGTTATGGCAAAAATTGCCATTTAACTTCGATACGTTAAAATTCATTGCTTTACCGGCATTTTTAGCAGCTTCGGTTGGTTTAATTGAGTCTTTAATGACTATGAATTTAGTTGACGAAGTAACCGATACGCGAGGAAACGGAAATAGAGAATGTGTAGCTCAAGGCGCCGGAAACATTGTTTCTGGTTTATTTGGTGGCACAGGTGGTTGCGGTATGATTGGTCAAACCGTAATTAATATTAACTCTGGTGGTCGTGGTAGGTTATCAGGTATTATGATGGCAGTAACGCTATTATCTTTTATTTTATTTGCCGATAAATTAATAGAAATGGTACCAATTGCCGCTTTAGTAGGGGTTATGTTCATGATGGTTATCGAAACCTTTGCATGGTCTAGTTTTAGAATTCTTAAGAAAATACCAATGTCAGATGCAGTTGTGCTAATCACGGTTTCTTTAGTTACCGTATTTGTAGATTTAGCTATTGCGGTGTTTGTTGGTGTTATTATATCGGCCTTAGCGTTTTCTTGGGAAAATGCTAAAAAGATTAGAGCAAGAAAACGTCTTTCTGAAGATGGTAAAACCAAAACCTACGAAATCTGGGGGCCATTATTCTTCGGTTCAATTCAAGCATTTAACGAAAAATTTGATGTTAAAAACGATCCAGAAAATGTTGAAATAGATTTTATCGAGTCGCGTGTTAGCGATCATTCTGCTTTCGAGGCCATATTTAATTTGGTAAATAAATACGAAGCCGAAGGCAAAAATATAAAGCTAAAACATTTAAGCGAAGACTGTAAAATACTTCTGTATAAAGCAAGCCCTAAGTTTAGAGAAGTCATTATTGAAGATATTGACGATCCACGTTATCACTTAGCCGAAAACCCGGAAGCATTCCCTAAAAGTCTGTCAGAGTATAAGTTTTAATTGTTTATTTTTGACTTAAATAATCTTATATGTTTAAGTTGTATTCTTTGAAAAACAATTATCCAGTAAAACTAATTTTCGTCTTAATTTTATTGGTGTTTTGGTCTTGTGTAAGGGTTGAAGTTATTGAAGAATCTAATATTGAAAATGACTTACCTCCAGAAAAATATATTCCTTCAAATTTAATTTCTGAAAATGAAGGCCTTTTAGGGCAGCAAATGTTTGTAAAAGGTCAAGACTTTTTTTTAGATTCTTTGTCTTTCTATTTTGATGATTTTCAGGCTTATGGCTACCTTAAGTCTGATGATACTTTATTGGTGACAATTCCCAGAACACTAAATGAAATAGAGTCTGTTTTTACTATTTACACAAAATCTAAAGACTCTTTAATTTATTCATCAAATTTTAAATTGAAAAAGCCCGCTATTTCTCATTTTAGTAAAAGTGACGTTACTTTTGGAGAAACTTTATGCGTTTACGGTAAAAATTTTGATAATAACCGCGATTATATAAATGTCTATCTAAATGATGAAAATATTAGTCCGTCAAATGTTTATTTAGATTCTGTAAAAATTCAGATACCAAATAATATAGATAGAAGAGAATTGTCAGTAAGAATTGAAGCTCAACTACAAGAGGATTCAAAAAGTAACAGCTTATATTTAAAAGAACCTGTTATAAAAAGTTTTCCTTCAGAAGTTTTTGTGGGTACAATAGCAGAATTAATAGGAGAAAATTTTAATCCAGATTCTATTTATACAACAATAGTACTTAATGATGACATAGAAGTGAGTATAGACTATAACTACAAAAATGGTAAACTAAATATTGTTGTTCCTTATGGACCTTATGAAGATTTTAATATTAATAGTATTACTTATGAAACTGCAGGAATGCAAGTAAGTAAAACTATTAACACAAAAATAGGGTCAAATCATATTTTGTATTCTAAAAATGCTCCTTTAAACTTTCCTTCTGAGAAGGTTTTCGAATTTAATGGAAATTTATACACTTTTGCTCCAGAAACAGATTCGAAAACGTCACCTCCTATTGAATATTTATGGAAATTTGATTTTTATACTAAGTTATGGGTTAAAGATGAAATAATTCAAATCGAATCGTATGGCGTAAATATGACCCAAATATATAATGGTGTGTTTTACGTCTATAGAAGTGGTTTCGAAGATAGATTGTTCAAAATTGATTTGAATAACCATAGTTTGGAAGGTGTTATTGATATCCCAAATGAAAACCCACGAGTTTCCCCAGTTTTTTTCCAAAGTGATGGCTATTTGTATGTTGGTAAAGGGCGTAATCCTACTGCAGGTGAATATCTAAAAGATTTATTTAGATTACCCCTTTTAAATACTGGAAATTCCAACTGGGAAGAAGTTTCAACCGATACTAAAACCTTTTACGGAGGAAGAGTTATGAAACATAAAGAAGAATTATACCTGTCTACCAACACCATAGGGTCGGGAATAGATTATAGTCTTCATAAGTTTAACGCAATAAACGCTAATTTTGAAACAGTAATTGATAGTTATATTTTTCAATCACCGCACTATATATTTGTTGAAGATGAAATGTATATAATTTTAACAAGCTCGGGAAATAATGTTAAACAGGTTCATCAAATTAATAATTTTGACTTTAACAATCCAAAATTCACATTTAATTTAGATGGCCTTCATAATGAAAGTTATAATCAGTACTTTTCTTTTGATAATAAAGTTTATTTCTATGGTGGTGTAACGAACCATGTTTATAGCCCAAGCCGCGGGATATATAAGCTGTCGGATGAATTATGTGATCAATTTAAATAATTGCATTTTTTTAAAGGATTAACGCATAGGCCTTTTCAATTGTTCCTTAACGCGATCAAACGATTTTTTACTAGCACGTTCCCAACGGTATATTTTATGCTTTTTATCTTTATTAGCCTCGTATTTAGCACGTTTTTCACGTACATCATTAACCCAATTAAAACGTTTTCTAACAATAGATTTAACAAGCTCATCATTAGGAGCAATGCGTTCCAAGGCATTTAAACAAGCAACCGATACGTTTTGTACTTTATCATTAATACATTGTAAAAGCGCAGGGATAGAACATGGCTTAGCAATGCGCTCTAAAGCTTCAGCAGCCAATTTCCTGGTTTTGTAGTTTCCATGTTTTAAGGCATACTCCAATTTAACTGTATCTTCATTAGCCATCCAAACGTTTATGGTACTTATAGAAGGCTGAATAAGTTTCAGTTTAAAAAGAAAATATGAGAAGTTGTTTAACATGGTTTCTTAAAGATTATTTACTTATTAGTATATAATTTGTCAGAAATGTTACAGTTTGTGCTAGAAGCTAGAAGTTAAAAAAAAGATAGACTATTTGCGATACATCTATAAAGAGGTTCGAACTACGACTGAGAACTAGTTTTTTATAAAATCGCTTTTGGAAGAATTTTTCTAGTCCAGGTTTTAAGACGCTTATAATTGCCAACTTCAGAATCAGGATTAAAATCTAAAGTAGTTTCCCAGGAGTTTTCAGGTTTAAATTCTACTTCCATCCCTTTCAAAACACCTTCCGAAATTTTTTCAGATTCTAAAATAACAATACACTCTGTATTTAAATTTGCACTTCTTGGGTCGAGGTTAAACGTGCCAATGACAGTTGTTTTACGGTCAATTACCATAGATTTTGCATGAAGTCCAAAAATAGGAGTATAATCTAACGCTTCCTGCAATTCCCCAGTCATTATTTTTTTTCGTTCTTCTGCATCGGGTTTAAATTCAAATATCTTAACACCAGTTTTAAGTAAAGTTTCTCTATCAGATTGATAACTACTAAACGCTTCAACATTATCGGTTGATGCTAAGCTGTTGGTGAGTATTCTTATAGTAACACCACGATTTACGGCATCTTTAAATAAATCTTGACTAACTTTTGAAGTAATTAAATAAGGCGTTTGTATTTCAATTGAAGATTTAGCATTTTTAACTAAATCCACTAACGCAGTTGTAGAAATACCACCACCAATTAAACTATAATCGGCATCGTTTTTTCCTGGTAAATCAGAAATAAAACGAATTGTGTCTAGCCAAACTAAATTGCCAGATTTTTTAATAGCATTAAATGTTTCAGGTAAATTTTCAATACGTTGTCTTACTTGAGGCCAAAAATTTTCAGGGTTGCAAGCGTATTCATGGAGCTTATCAAATCTGTGCGGGTTTGTTATATTTTCAGGTTCTTCATTAATTACAGTTGTAACATCGTGGCTAAGCTCGCTATTCCAAAAGGTTTCAAAAGAGGTTTTTACATCTTTAGATGTTTTTCCAATTAATAAAATATCTCGATCTCTAAAATTATACTCGTGGCTATAATCAAAATATTCATTGGCAATATTTCTACCACCGGTAATAACAACTTGATCATCAACAATAAAGGTTTTGTTGTGCATGCGTTGGTTAGCAGATTTAAAATCTGTTGCAAATTTTCCGATTTTCTCGAAAATATTTTTTCCTAAATTAACACCTGGGTTATAAATTTTTACAGAAATATTCTCATGAGAATTAAAAGTTAATATATCTTTTGCCTCGGCTTCAACCATAATATCATCAACAAGAACCCGCACTTTAACGCCTCTATTTGCTGCTCTAATTAAATAATCGCAGGCAATTAGGCCAACATTATCTGTAGAAAAAATAAAGTATTGTATGTCTATGGTTTTTTCGGCATACTCCGTTAACCACGCTCTTGCAACCATAGATCCACTTCCGTCTTCAAGAACATAAACACCAGTTTTGTCTCGCATTAGTGGTTTGAATTCTTCAAGTTCTTTAGAAAGTGTCATATTATTATTTCTATGAATTTCAGAGCAAAAATTAGTTTCAATTTTTAAAGTTTTCTTATCTGTACACGAGGTTAATAAGATCAATAAACCAAGTACAAAAAATTTAAACTTTAGAATAAGTTTCATGTAAAGTTATTTATTTTACACGAACATTATCAGGAACCAACTTGGTGTAATTCCCATTATTCCTAATAACATCACGCACAATAGAGGACGCGATATAAGAGGTCTCTGCCGATGTTAAAAGAAATACCGTTTCAATAGGTGCAAGATCTCTGTTGGTATGTGCAATGGCTTTTTCAAACTCAAAATCAGCTGGGTTTCTTAAACCACGTAAAATAAATTCAACGCCAATTTCTTTACAAAAATTAACTGTAAGGCCTTTGTAAGTAACCACTTTTACTTTGGGTTCGTCAGCAAAAGCATCTTCAATAAACTTTTTTCGTTCTTCAAGAGAGAACATATATTTTTTATCGGCATTCACACCAATAGCGACTATAATTTCATCAAATAAAGTAACACCACGTTTTATAATATCGAAATGTCCTAATGTTAACGGATCAAAAGATCCTGGGAATAAAGCTTTTTTCATAATAAATGCGTTTGCCTTTTTTAATCTCTATCAATATTATAAATAGTTTCTTCCTCGTATAAAGATACTATTTCTTCTTTGGTGTAACCGTCTGTATAATTTGTATAGTTTGATGCCTTGTCAATTTCGTCAATACTGCTTTTTTTGTCAATTTCGTAATCGTTAAAAACAAAATAAACACTATCATTAGTAACGCTAATCACTTTCATACTGGTATAATGCCCTTTGGTTTCAGCCTTTAAGGAATAAACATCTCCAATAGCAGGTGTTACAACATAGTCTGCCTCAGCTTCTTTATGTTTAGCACTTGAGTAACTAAAATATGCAATAATTAATAATATAATAGCCAAACCACTAAAATGTAAAAAAGGAATTCCCGTATGCTTTTCGGTTTCGAATTTTCGCTGTATTTGTTCAGGAAGCTCTTTTAGTTTATATGTTTTTTTACAATGATTGCATTCTAAAACATTTACTTTGCCTAACGGGAAGATAGGAATCCAGTAGATGTAAGCGTATTTACCAAAAACGCTATAGGTCATAGAGGTTTGGGTTTCGCAATTAGGACAAGTTACATTTGGTAGTTGACCGTCTTTTAATCTAGATGAATTTGTGCCGTAAAAAATCATATGTTTTTGGTTTGTTTTATGGTTAAAAATAGTATTAATTTATTTACTGGCTATTACGACAGTAAACTTCGACTATTTTAAAGCCTCTTCTATCGCATTATCAAACAAATCTGCTAAAGAAATATTTGCTGCAGCGGCTTGTTGTGGTAGAATACTTTCTCTGGTTAACCCTGGAATGGTATTCATTTCTAGTAAATGCGGTTCGCCATCTTTAAAAATAAATTCGCTTCTACTGAAGCCTTTCATTTTTAAAACCTCATATACCTTTTTTGCTTCCTTAGTTACTTTTTCTTCTTGCTCTGCTGTTAATCGTGCAGGTGTGATTTCTTGAGATTTTCCTAAATACTTGGCTTCATAATCGAAAAAATCATTTTCAGAAACAATCTCGGTTATAGGTAAAACTTTAGTTTCTCCTTTAAAAGTGATGACGCCAACAGAAACTTCGGTGCCCTCTAAAAACGATTCAATTATAATTTCATCATCTTCTTTAAAAGCAACACGAATGGCATCTTGTAGATCTTCTTTTTTGTGCACTTTACTAACCCCAAAGCTACTTCCTGCTTTATTGGCTTTTACAAAACAAGGCAACCCCACTTTAGCAATTATTATATCTTCATCGACAGTATCACCAAGATTTAAGTAAAACGATTCGGCAGTTTTTATGCCATAAGGTTTTAAAACACTTAAACAATCGCGCTTATTAAAGGTTATACCGGCTTGATACATGTCGCAACTGGTATGCGGAATATTAAGCAAGTTAAAATAGCCTTGCATAAAACCATCTTCACCAGGTGAGCCATGAATGGCGTTAAAAACACAATCGAAAGTTACTTTAAAAGCACCAACGTTAATGGAAAAATCGTTTTTATCGATTGGGAATTCTTCATTTTCATCATTAACATACATCCATTTGTCTTTAAAAATATGAATGCGGTAAGGCGTGTATTTAGATTTGTCAAGCGTTTCGTAAACCACGTTTCCGCTTGTTAAGGAGATTTTGTATTCGCTAGAATACCCACCCATAATGATGGCGATGTTTTTCATAGACTATAATCTTTTTAATCTTTAGTATTAAAGTTTAATTGATGTTCTTTACCCGCGTTAGGGATAGTAATGGAAAGCCCACAGCCCGAAGGTGCGAGGACTTGTAATGGATAGCCCGACCCTTGTGGTAACGCCCAAAACATAAAAACATTAATACTAATTGTATTTATTCACAACCAAAAACCAACAATAAAACGTATCTATTACGAGTTGATATTGTTTAAGCTAAAATATCATATATATTGCAAAAGAAAAAACAGTTCTGTTTTTATATATTTGCCTAATCGAAAATACTTCAAATGAGCATTATAAAATTTCTAACCAGTAAAACTTTTTTTAAGCAACTTTTATTGGCTATTGTAGCAATAGTTTTAATATGTTTCTTTATGTTAAAATGGCTAAACATAACAACTAATCATGGCGATTTTGAAACCGTGCCAGAGCTTACAGGGAAATCTATAAGTGTTGCAGAAATAGAGTTAGAAGACAATAATTTGGTTATGAAAATTCAGGATTCTGCAAATTACAATCCAGATTACCCTAAGTTTTCGGTAATAGAGCAGGAGCCTCTAGCGGGTACAAAGGTTAAAGAAGATAGAAAAATATACATTACGCTTAACCCTTCTGGGTACAGAAAAATGAATATCCCAGAAGGTTTAATAGACCAGACATTTAGACAAGTAAAACCAAACTTAGAAGCCTTAGGTTTTAAAGTTGGCAAAATTACTTATGTTGATAATATAGGAAAAGACATGGTTTTAAAGCTTAGCCACAAAGGAAAAACACTTAAATCTGGAGATAAATTAGCCAGAACTTCGGTGATAGATTTAGTACTTGGTAATGGCACGAGACCGTAAATATGAACGACTATACACCGCAATTACCAGACGAAAACGATCTTTACGAACATCACGCATTTACCGTAGATAAAGGGCAGACGCCACTTCGTATTGATAAATATTTAATGAATTTTGTTGAAAACGCCACGCGTAACAAAATACAAGCTGCTGCAAAAGAAGGTAGCATATTTGTTAACGATGTTGCAGTAAAAGCAAACTACAAGGTAAAACCCTTCGATAAAATTAGAGTATTATTATCGCACCCGCCGTTTGAGAATTTATTGGTTGGTGAGGATATTGATATTGATGTGGTTTATGAAGACGACGACCTTCTGGTGGTTAACAAAGAAGCCGGCATTGTTGTGCATCCAGGACACGGAAACTACTCTGGTACCCTTATAAACGCTTTAATTTACAGGTTTGATAATTTGCCAAACAACTCTAGCGAACGCCCAGGATTGGTGCATAGAATTGATAAAGATACTAGCGGACTTTTAGTGGTTGCCAAAACCGAAAAAGCCATGGCGCATTTGTCGGCACAATTTGCCAATAAAACTAGCGAACGTGAATATGTTGCGATGGTTTGGGGTAATTTAAAAGAAGACGAAGGTACTATAGAAGGCAACATTGGGAGACACCCCAAAAACCGATTACAAAACACCGTTTTCTTTGACGATGAGGCCGATAAAGGCAAACCCGCCGTTACCCATTACAAGGTTTTAGAGCGTTTGGGTTACGTTACTTTGGTGTCTTGTAAGCTAGAAACAGGGCGCACGCACCAAATACGTGTGCACATGAAACATATTGGGCACACCTTGTTTAACGATGCGCGTTATGGTGGAGAAAAAGTACTAAAAGGCACCACGTTTACTAAATACAAGCAGTTTGTAGATAACTGTTTTAAGGTATTGCCTAGGCAAGCATTACACGCCAAAACACTAGGTTTCGAGCACCCAACAACGGGTGAGTTTATGAAGTTTGAAGCTCCAATTCCAGACGATATGCAACAATGTATCGAAAAGTGGAGAGGGTACTCTAAGCACCAAGACCTCTAAAATCCTGTCTTTCGGCTCCGCTCAAGATAAACTCCAGCAGGAATCTCTTAAATTTTTAGTTAAATTGATTTTTTGTCACTTCGAGTGTCCCGTTTTTTTTCGGGATGTATCGAGAAGTGGGCGTTACCCAAGGGTCGGGCTTTCACTACTCGCTTCCTCCTGCGTCGGCGAGCTCAAACATGCCGTTCAATCCCTGCCTGACGGCAGGCAGGCCTAACGCAGACACGTGCTAGATTAAGTCTTTAAATTGAAATGTATTTTTTTGGCGGGGGAAGTTTGTTTAACGGTTTTTTATAAGAATAGCTGCGGTTTTGTGTGCGAGGATTTTCAGAAGAAAATCAGATATAGCAAAACATCAACGATCTTTGATTAAGCCTAAAATAGCAATTTATTTTACACGGTGTCGTAATTTCGGTGAAACATTTAATTGAAGACATTTTTATTCCGGTTTTAGTTTTTTTTGTCAAAAGTAATTTTCCGTATTCTTAATTATCAAAAACAATCTTCACCAAATGGATATGGGTATGCATAAGGAAAAACAAAGTCCATCCAATTTGTTGTACTGTAATTCACATCATCTACCTGAACACAACTAAGATTTATATTATTAATAGCATCAAATAATGTAATGATTGTGTTATTACCATTTTT
The DNA here is from genome assembly GCF_044594645.1 of Algibacter sp. R77976. Taxonomy (GTDB): domain Bacteria; phylum Bacteroidota; class Bacteroidia; order Flavobacteriales; family Flavobacteriaceae; genus Algibacter_B. The sequence goes on along the minus strand of NZ_CP138989.1, from coordinate 3,783,367 downwards.
AACATTCAATTTTTCCATAGTAATATTATCGGAACATATAAAACGTTCTAAAGCAATATTTTTACTAACATCTAAAATGTTTAAAGTATTGTTTGAGCAATCTAAAGATGTTAAATCAGTATTGGTACTAACATCTAAACTTGTTAAAAAATTATATGAACAAGTTAAAAGTCTTAAATCAGTATTTTTACTAACATCTAAGCTTGTTAGTTGACTGCGAAAACATGATAAAATTTTTAAAGCAGTATTTTTACTAATATCTAACTTTTTCAAATTATTTGAACTACAATCTAACAAAATTAAATCAGTATTGGAATTAACATCTAAACTTGTTAAACTATTATAAGAACAATCTAAATTCGTTAAAGCAGTATTTTTACTAACATCTAAACTTGTCAAATTATTTGTCAAACAATCTAACGAAATTAAATCTGTATTGGAACTCACATCTAACATTTTCAAATTATTTAAGCCACAACGTAAAAAATTTAAAGCAGAATTGGTGCTAATATCTAAATCTGTCAAACTGTTATTAAAACAATCTAAATCTGTTAAAGAAGTATTAGAACTAATATCTAAATTACTCAATAAATTATTTTTAACATTTAAAGAAGCTAATGCTTCGAAATCTTGAATACCTGTTAGATCTGATATGTTTTTATTGGCTAAATATAAATTAGTAACTAATTTTATATTATCAGTAATTACATAATCATCTAAAACATCATCATAACCTAAATCTATTAAGGCTTGTTCAAAATTGTTATCTGGGACATGAGTAGTTTGTTCTGTTTGTAATTCGGGCGACGAAATAATTTCTTTTTCTTCTTCTTTGTCACAACTTAAAATAAATAGTAAGAGACAAACAAAATGTAATAATTTACTTTTCATAATTGTTCTTTATGATTTGATATGGTAATTTGTCTACGATATTGATATGCATTATTTTATGCTTTAGTATCTTTCTCTTAAGTGTATTATTCTAATGTAAAAGTTCTTTTAAGGAAAGTATATTTATAATCTAAATATTTCCATTTGACCTTACCTTTGATAAAGTCAAATTTAGCAATTATTTTCATGTTATATAGTTCTTTTCTGTCAAAAAAAATACGTTTTACTTGTGTTACAATTTACAGAATTTGAGTAATTTCCAGTTTCAATTCACGCATTTATTCATTTTTTTTTCTAACGTTTCGATTATTCCGAGCAATCAATTACAATGCAAAAATAAAGTTCCGTTTCAATCAACTTTATCGATTGTTAAACAAATTAATCGTTTTTTTCTGACAAAGTCAAGAAACATCAAATCTATTTATAATCCCATCAAAACCTAGTATAATGTGTATGTTTTTCGAAATTATTCCGCAATTAAAACCACAGCCTTTTTAGTTCCTTTTTCTTCAATAGCATTTGGGGGTGTAATAGAGAAGAAAGTCGTGTTTCCTGCAATTTTAGAACTATCAACTGTATCTTTTAGTTGATACTTACCAGTAATTTCAAAAGCTAGTTTGGTTTGAAGTTGCGTTGGGTCTACGGCTTCAATCGTCCAGCCGTTTTTAAGTTTATTTAAAGTTAATAAACATGGGTTTTTTATGATGAGTTTTTGCTTTTTAGCAAGGGTGACTTCACAAGGTTTAAAAGCACTTACAGCAATGGTTTTGCCTTTGTTGAAACTTAAGGCATGAACATCTTCTGTTTGTGCAATTATTTTGGCTAATTGCTTTTTAATGGTGGTTTTTATAGCTGTGTTAGGTATGCCAACCACACTTACATACGCATAGGTTCCGTTATTTGGTTTTGCACCATGACGTACTTCTAAATCAAAAATGTTTTTAGTAATCAGCGTATCGGTTTGCCAAGTCAATATTTTTTTCCAGTTACCAGTTTGTTCGCCTAGTTTAACTTTTAATTTTTGTTTGTTTAAGCTTATATAGGCAATACTATCATGCCATACCGATGTAGTCTCACCTTTGTTTTTGTTAATGTAAACCCTACCGTTTTTATAACATTGGTTAATGGTAGTAACCACTTCAAAGTTTCTATTTGAGCTAATTCCAGATCCTAAAGCATACACTTTGTTATCTATAAAAAAGTAAGATTTATTGGCTTGCAGGTTGTCTCTTCTATATTTAAAAGCGGTAATTCCAATGGTTTCACCTTTTAGCCCACCTGTAAAATCTGAATTGTTACGATAGCCGCTCCATGTTAATTTTGGGAGTTTTGCGGTATCTTGTACGGTGGTTGTTCCAGGTAGTTTTTTCCAATTCCAAACTGGATAAATTTCATGGTATTCATCGCCTTTTCTGTAAATAAGATTTGTGCCATCACCAAGATAATAACCCATTTGGTTTTCACCATTACCAGCTTCGGCGCCTATAATGCGTTTGGAAGACATTCTAACGGGAGAGAAAAACGTATTGGTGCGATATAAGCTATAATCGGAATTTCGAAAATGAACATATTCATTGGGTGCGGTGGTAGGATTGATTTCCGTGTCAAACGCATTAAATATATGTTCTAGGTTTTTATAAACCTCATATTTTGAAATTGGACCACGATATTTTTCGCCATTTACTGTCTCAGGAAATAGTTGGCGTCCTGTTGCTAAAACCTCGTATTTTCCTTTGTAAATCACTTTCTGTTGACCTTCAAATAGAAGATTTCGCATTAAGTCTACTTTTTCGGAAGAAAACGCAATATCTGTTTTATTAAAAATAAACATCCATTTTATAATGTCTTCGGCAAAATGTAAACCATAATTTCCAAATTGCGGTTGCGGCCCATGTTGGTGAAACGAATAATCGGGCTGAATGCCCTCTTCATAAGGTTTAGATTTTACCATTACAGCCTTAATAGTATCTGCTGCTGCGTTTATTAAATATTCATTGCCACGCATTAATTCGCGCATAAAAACATTGCCGCTAAGCCATATTTTATTTTGGCCTGTTAAACGTATTTTCGATTTATCCATGACCTTTAAAGATTTGGTCATAGTAGAATCTGGAATGATAGACTCGCATAAAATAAGTGTTGCTCCAATATTTTGAGGGACTCCTATTTCTTGATACCACCAATTGTCGCTGAAAAAATTATTGTAACTCCAATAGTTTAAGGTTCCAACTATTATTTTATCTATTTTATTTGAATGGTGATATTTGCTGTTTTTATTTTTATAGGCCTTAGCAATGGTAAGTAATCGTTTTACGTGTTTTAGCGGTTGCCAGTTACTTCTTCTATGCATATTGTAATCAATATCAGAAAAAGCAAAGTCATCATTCATGATTTCAAGTAGCTTATGTACATCTGCATCATTTACGCCTTCAAGTACGTAGAAATCGTTTAAATTATTCTTAAGCTTATCTAATTCAGTTGCATGAATAAATTGTTGACAAAAGAGTAATATGATAACTAAAACGTATTTGTAACTTTTCATTTGGAATTTTCTTTAAATAAACACCCAAGGTAAATAAACCATAAATATAAATATTTAATTATGGATTAGTAGACCACAAAGAAGCCCCTTTTAACATGGCTCTTCTAGGTAACTTTAAGCTAGCAACAATTAATTCTGCAAAGTCTTCGGGTTGTAAAACTTTTTCTTCGTTACCATCGGTAATTCCTAAATCTAATGCCATATCTGTAGCTATGGTGCTTGGTGTTAAGGTACACACACGAATGTTGTTTTTACGAACTTCTTTCATTAAAGACTCCGACATGCCAATAACAGCAAATTTAGAAGCCGAATAAGCCGAAGTTTGTGCATTACCCGACAAACCAGCGGTTGAAGAAACATTTAAAATATCGCCTTCATTTTTCTCTATTAAATGTGGTAAAACTTCTTTGGTAACATAATACATGCCCATAAGGTTCACCTGTATTATTTGGGTCCAGTCTTCAACTTTCATGTCATTAAAAGTTCCAAAAGCAGCAATACCAGCATTGTTTACTAAAATATCAACACCGTCTAATTCTGCAATAACGTTCTTGATGCCTTTTTGTACGTCTTGATAATTACTAACATCAAAAACCGCGTAAGTGGCATGAACGCCTAAGGCTTGTAATTCTGCAACTGTTTTTTGTAAAGTGTCTTCATTTCTACCCGTAATAGCGACATCAATACCTTCTTTTGCAAAAGCTATGGCCGTTGCTTTTCCTAGTCCGCGGCTTCCGCCTGTAATTATTGCTTTTTTACCTTTTATAAGTTCCATATTGTTTTAGATTAAGTTTTAAGTAAAGATAAAAACATCGATGCTATTTATAACCGCTTTAAATGTAATTCTAAGGTTAATTTTTAAATTAAATTCAATTTATGGAGCGCTTTAAAATTAAAAAAGCACTAGTTAATAACTAGTGCTTTTTTGAAAACTAACATGATTTATTCGTCGTTTAAACTAATAAATCCGTTTGTTTATTAAAGGAGGCCATCAACAGAAAGGTAACGCTCTCCCGTGTCATAATTCATTGTTAATATAGTCTCATTAGAATTTAAAGTTTCTAACTGTTTCCTGACTGCAGCTAACGATGCTCCTGTGGATATACCTACTAAAATACCTTCCGTTTTTGCAATATTTTGAACTTCGGCAAATGCTTCTTCTTTGGTTATTCTTATAGCACCATCAATAATTTTGGTATCGAAAACCTCAGGGATAAATCCTGGCCCAATACCTTGTAGTGGATGAGGTCCTGGTTCTCCACCAGAAATTACTGGAGAATCATTTGGTTCTACAGCCAATGCTTTTAAATTCGGAAATTTTTCTTTTAAAACCTGAGCCATTCCTGTAATATGCCCGCCTGTGCCTACACCAGTAATTAAATAATCTAAGCCCTCTGGGAAGTCTTTTACAACTTCCAAAGCCGTTGTTTTTGTGTGTATTTCAGGATTTGCAGGATTTGTAAATTGAGAAGGCATCCAGGCATTCTTGTTATTGGCAACCATCTCATTAGCTTTTGCAATAGTACCACCTAAACCTAATTCCTTTGGAGTTAACACCAGATTGGCACCATAAGCAGCCATTAACGCTCTACGTTCTAAAGACATTGATTCTGGCATTACAAGTGTAAGTTTATAGTTTTTAACCGCAGCAACCATGGCTAAACCAATTCCTGTGTTTCCAGAAGTAGGTTCAATAATTTCAGTATCTTTTGTTAAAATATTTCGTTTTTCAGCATCTTCAATCATTGCCAATGCAATTCGGTCTTTAATACTTCCTCCTGGATTCGATTTTTCTAATTTCATCCAAACATTCGCATTTGGAAATAATTTTGATAGTTTAATATTTGGCGTGTTACCAATACTTTCTAATATGTTGTTGAATTTCATAATTTGTTTTTTTTAAAATGAACCTTGTTTTAACAAAAGGATAAAATCAAGCACTTTACGAAACTAGTTAAAATTTGACGTAAACCCAAGATTATAAATTCCATTTATAAGTTCATCATAAATAATTCTAAGGATAAATTTTTAAAGTAAATTAGGAGTTGTAAATTTGGAATGATGAATTGAAATGAATTTATGAGATTTCCGCTTTCGCGGAAATGAAAAAAAGAAAACTTTCTATGAAATTAGTATTATCACCAGCAAAATCCTTAAATTTTGAAAGCCCGTTACCAACCGAAAAACATACCGAACCTGAATTTTTAAATCAATCTGAACGCTTAAGTAAATTACTTAAAACAAAATCGGCTAGAAGTTTATCAAAATTGATGAGTATTTCTGATGCTTTAGGGCAGTTAAATTACGAGCGTAACCAAGCTTGGGAGTTGCCTTTTACAACAGATAATGCACGACCCGCAGTTTATGCCTTTAATGGCGATGTGTATAGAGGATTAGATGCCTACACCATTCCTGAAGAGAAGTTAGAAACGCTGCAAAATACCGTGCGCATTCTTTCGGGTTTATATGGTGTTTTAAAACCAACCGATTTAATGCAGCCGTATCGTTTAGAAATGGGGACTAAATTAAAAGTTGGCACCAAAAAGAATCTTTACGAGTTCTGGAAAAAAGACATTACGAAAGCCTTAAACGACGAGCTTGAAGACGACGAGTTATTTTTAAACCTAGCTAGTAACGAGTATTTTAAGGCTATAGATGCTAAAGCTTTAAAAGTTCCTGTAATAACGGCTAATTTTAAAGAGTTTAAAAACGGGCAATATAAAATGATTTCGTTTTTTGCAAAAGCAGCCCGTGGCATGATGGCGCGTTATGTTGTAGATACAAATGCCAAAACTATAGACGATTTAAAAGGCTTTAATTACGATGGATATAGTTTTAGTGAGCCCATGTCTAAAGGAAACGAATTGATTTTTATAAGGTAACCTTGTCATTCACAATAGTGCGAGCGACGTAGGAATATTTCAAAATAAAATGAAACAGATTGTTACTCTTTGTTTATAATGGTGCTAAAATTGTATTTTTGATTAAACTAATTTGTTAATTATAAATGTACTACTACTACATTATTGCATTTCAAATCTATTGCATATACCATTTGTACAAAAATGGAAACTCCTATTATTGGGCACTTCTAATTTTCTTTTTACCCTTGGTTGGCTGTATCATCTATTTAGTGACTCAAGTTTACAACAAACAAGATGCCGAAAAAATAACTAATGAGATAGCGCACGTAATTAATCCTACTAAAAAAGTAAAAGATTTAGAAAAGCAATTAGAGTTTTCAGAAACATATCAAAACCGAATTAATTTAGCTGATGCGTATTTAGAAATTAAAGATTATAGTAATGCTATTACTCATTATCTAGAGGCTTTAGAAGATAAATCTCAAAATAATTATTACGCAATTAAACAGCTTATTGAAGCCTATTTTAATATTGAAGATTGTGAAAAGGTTATTGATTATGTTGAAAAAATAAAAAGTCATCCAGAATTTAAAAAATCTAGAACTCAGTTTTTATATGGTTTAGCCTTAGAACGAGAAGGAAAAATGGAAGCAGCAGAGATTAATTTGAAAGCTATTGATGTTAGATATTCCTTTTATGAAGAACGACTTATATTAGCCAAATTTCTAATTAGCATTAATAAAAATAATGAAGCAAAGGAGATTTTAAAGGAAGTACAGACGGAATCTAGCCACATGACAAAACCTAACAAACGTTTATATAGAGCTACTATTATTGAAGTAGATAAGCTTTTAAAAGAAATGGATTAATACTATTTTGGAGTCGCTTTATTGCCTATGCCAATTTTAGTTTCAATAGAACGTCTTTTTTTTACTCTAGGCCGTCTTGCCCCAAAAGTACCTCTGTTTATTTTACCGCGTTTTGTTTTTTTATCACCTTTTCCCATAAAATTATATTTTTTTCATTCCCGAGAAGACTCATTATCTTTAATTCAAAATAATATACGAATTTTAAAGCAGAAAATCAATTTAAATCTATGTTTAAACACAAACATCCTTATAAACCATTTATCCAAAAAGATACCACAAAACTTATTGTTGGTACATTGCCACCACCACGGTTTTCAACTGGAGAACTTTTAGAGAAGGATGTTGATTTTTGCTACGGAAGTTACTACAATTCCCTTTGGTTATTTATAGATAAGATTCATGATTTGGGTTTGCGTTACGATAATTCAAACGAAGCTATTGAAGAACGAAAAGCATTTTTAATTAAAAATAAAATAGGAGTTTGCGATATTGTTGATAGTGCCGAACGCGATAAAATTGATGCGTCAGATTTAGGTATGCAAAACATTAAACTTCGAGATGTTGTTGGCTATTTAAAGAAATTTCCAAATATTGATACGCTTTTATTTACGGGTGGAAATAGTAAAAACGGACCTGAGTATTTCTTTAGAAGACATTTAAAGACTTATAATTTTAAATTGGAGTTGGTACATAAGGAAGTACCACGAATACACAAATTTACGTTGTGCCATACTGAGCATAGTCGAAGTATCTCAAGAACAATCAAAACCGTTTCTCTTACCTCAGGATCTGGTGCAGCAAATATTTCAATAAGTAGAATGCCGCTTTATAAACAGCTTAAAGCTAAAAATCCTAATTTTAATACATTTGATTTTCGTGTGATACAGTATCGTGAGTTTTTATAGTAACTACTAGAGTTAAAAGAATATCTCCTAATTAGTAAACACCTCTTATATGTTTATGAACCTTGTCATTATAAAACTGCTTTAAATCTTGCATTAGTTGTGCTGAAAGCTGTGGTAAGCTACTTGAATTTGCATTTTGAAATACATGACTTGTTGAGCTAGCTCCAGGAATAATAGTTGTTACTTCTTTATGATCTAAAATCCATCTAAGCGATAGTTCTGTTAGCGACATACCCTCTGGACAAAAACTTTTTAATTCGTTAGACAATGCAACACCAGTTTCAAAAGGCAAACCGGCAAATGTTTCACCTACGTTAAAGGCTTCTCCGTTTTTATTGTAATTTCTATGATCGTTTTCGGGGAATTGTGTGGTTTTATTAAACTTACCGCTAAGTAAACCGCTTGCTAATGGTAAACGAACAATAATACCAACCCCTTTTTCTGAGGCTTTTGGCAATAATTGCTTAACTAATTTTTGTCTAAAAATGTTAAAAATTACTTGTAATGATTGTAGTTCGTCTTTTTCTAGACAAATAAGACCTTGTTCTACACTTTCAACACTTGCACCAAAATGGGCTATTTTGCCTTCTTGTTTTAATGCTCTTAACCAATCAAAAATTGAATCTTCTTTAAGCACTTTGGTTGGTATACAATGTAACTGTAATAAATCAATACAGTCAACTCTTAAACGCTTTAAAGAGTTTTCAACAGCGTTTCTTAATGTTTTTTCAGTGTAGTTATTGGGAAAAACGTCTGCAGTTCGTCCAAACTTAGTAGCTACTTTTATAGTATGAGAAGATGATTGAAGAAAATCACCAATAAATGTTTCACTTCGTCCATCGCCATATACATCGGCAGTATCAAAAAAATTAATGCCATTATTTACAGCTTCATCTAGAATGTTAAACGCTTTGCTTTTATCTATTTCATTGCCCCAATCTGCTCCTAATTGCCAGCAACCTAAACCTACTTCACTTATATTTAATCCTTTTTTGCCTAATTCTCTTTGCCTCATAGTGAGTTTTTGTTTTTGCTAATTTAAGGATTCAAAAAATAATCATAAAATTAGATGTACCTTTGCGCTTTATAATTAGAAGGGGATAAAATGCATCATGTTTTGTTATCTCATAAACCCAATAAAGGGGCTTCATAAAAACAATATATGTCATTTCAATCTTTAGGCTTATCTGAAGCCTTATTAAAAGCAGTTAGCAAAAAAGGATACACAACCCCAAGTCCAATTCAACAAAAAGCCATTCCTTCAGTATTAGAAGGAAAAGATGTATTAGCATCGGCACAAACAGGAACAGGTAAAACAGCAGGTTTTACATTACCATTGCTGCACATACTTTCTGAAAATCCGAAAGAAAAATATAGACCCATTCGTGCGTTAATTTTAACACCAACTCGAGAATTGGCAGCTCAGGTTTATGCTAATGTTAGGGAGTATAGTGAGTTCTTAAACTTGCGAAGTGCGGTAATATTTGGAGGTGTTAATCAAAAACCGCAAGTTGCAACAATTCGTCAAGGTGTTGATGTTTTAGTAGCAACCCCAGGGCGATTGTTAGATTTACAAAACCAAGGATTATTATCATTAAAGCGTATTGAAATTTTTGTTTTAGATGAAGCTGATAGAATGCTTGATATGGGCTTTTTAAGAGACATAGAAAAGGTGATAAAATCAATGCCCGAGAAACGTCAGAATTTGATGTTTTCGGCAACGTTTTCAAAAGATATTAAGAAGTTAGCACATGGAATTTTAAATCACCCAGTACAAGTTGAAGCTACTCCAGAGAATACAACTGTTGAAGCGATTACCCAAAAAGTATATAGAGTTGCAAAAGGATTAAAAACAGGTTTAATTATCAAATTGATTTCTGAAGGCAACTGGAAACAAGTTTTAGTATTTACCAGAACAAAACATGGCGCTAACAGGCTTTGTGAAAAAATGATTAAATCTGGTATAACCGCAGCTGCTATTCATGGAAATAAAAGTCAAGGTGCTAGAACAAAAGCTTTGTCTGGTTTTAAAAGTGGGCGTGTTCGTGTTTTAGTGGCAACTGATATTGCAGCAAGAGGTTTAGATATTCCCTTATTACCTCATGTTATCAATTTTGAATTGCCAAATATTTCTGAAGATTATGTACATAGAATTGGAAGAACGGGTAGAGCAGGAGCAAAAGGTGAAGCCTTATCTTTAGTAAGTGCTGATGAAACTAGTTTTTTAAGAGGCATTGAGAAGTTGATAGATATGAAGCTTCCAGTTCAAATTATTGAAGGTTTTGAGCCAGATCCAAATGCATCAACAGCACCTATTAAGCAAGGTCAAGGCCGAAATAGAAATTCTAGAAATTCAGGTAATTCTAATAGAAACTCTAATTCTAACAGAAATTCAAATTCTAATAGAAACAGTAACTCAAGACGACCAAAGCGTAGTAACGATAGACGTAAGTAGAATGCAAAAGATTTTAAAAGATAAAATTATAGAAGTTTGCAATGAAAAAATTGCGTTGAAAGGCGATAATGTTGGCGTGTCTTTCTATGCGTTTTTCAAAAACAAAAATGATAACCCAGAGTTATTAATGGAAGCTGCAACTTGGTGGATAGAAACTCATAAACTAGACCATTTTGAAAAAGCAGTAAAAATTAAAAGTCTAGTTGAAAACTTATAATGGAATCTCAACCAAATAATCCTTTACACGGTATAAAGTTAGAGCAAATAATTAACGATTTAGTTGCTTATTATGGCTGGGAATACATGGGTTATACTATAAAAATTAAATGTTTTACAGATAATCCATCAGTAAAGTCAAGCTTGAAATTTTTGCGACGAACGCCTTGGGCAAGAACTAAGGTTGAGAATATGTATTTGAAAATGATGAAAAATAAAAAGTAGAATTTATAGAAATAAAAAGGAGCATGAAGTTTTAAGCTTGCTCCCAAATTTTTTGTATTGTTTTTAAATCTTTTGAAATAGCATTATAAATATCTTTTTTATCAATAGTTGGTGTTTTGCTACCTTTTTCCGCACCACCTAAATCATATTCACAATGTAAGGAAACGGGTACGTTTATTTTATGTTTTTTCAAAAGTTTAAAATAACTATCAAAATCCACCATGCCTTCACCAATTGGAACATGTATAGGTTTCCACACGCCATTTACTTGTCCCCATTTAAAGTCTTTCAATACAATAGTTTTAATATTATCTTTTATTAATTTTATGCCATTAGTCCATGATTGACCGCCTTCAACAACTGCATGTCGTATATCGTATTGTGCACCAAAGGTGTCTAAATTAGCGAATTCTAATAGTGTTTTTATTTCCCATATTGAGGCTCCAATCTTTGTGCCTGCATGATTTTGATAACAACCTACTAAGCCATGTGCTTTATTAAAATGACTCAAGTCTTTAATTACAGATTGATAGTCTTTTAAACTATCTGTCATTGATTTGTTTTTTGAGTAATTAAACCAATTTGTTCTATAATATTTTATGCCACATTCCGAAGCTGCTTTAAGCACATTAATATCATTAGCATTATTAACGGCTGTAGTCATCATTATACAATTCGCACCACTTTGTTTAATGTCTTCTATGGCTTTTGGTAAAATATCAATAACCTGTTCTGGTAGAACATGCCCTTTTGGCCTAACAGTTAAATCTACACCATTAAAACCCATTTCTACGGTGCGTTGGCCTAACTCTTTAAAATCTAAAAACTGAAGATGTTTGGAGAATATATTGATATTAAGCTTATCTGAATATTTTTCAGTTTCAAAAAAGTTACTTGGAATCGTTGCTAATGGAATTGCTCCTATGGCTAATGCTGATTTTTTAGTGAATGCTCTTCTTGAAATTGATTTCATAAGCTTTGTTTTTTTAAGGTGTCAACTAAATTAATGATTTTTAAGATGTTTAATACCCTCGTAAATAGTAATACTTACTGCGTTGGCTAAATTTAGACTTCTTATATGTTCGCTATACAATGGAATTTTAAAGAGTTGTTTGTTATGTTTTTTAATAAGCGGTTTTGGTAATCCGACAGATTCTTTACCAAAAATTAAAAACATATCGTCCTCAAAAGGAATATCCCAATGATTTTTGTTACCGTGACTAGATAAAAAAGCCATGGTTTTATCATGGTTAATTGAAAAGAATTCATCAATATTCTCATAATAAGTAATTGATAAATGTTGCCAATAGTCAAGTCCAGCTCGCTTTAATCGTGCGTCAGTAATTTCGAACCCAAAAGGTTTAACTAAGTGTAAATGAGAACCAGATGCTAAAGCTAAACGCCCAATATTACCCGTGTTATTAGGTATTTCTGGTTCTATTAAAACGATATTAAGAGGCATTTTTTTTAAATAGTTTTATGATGATTAAGCAAATTAATAGAACAAAAGGAAAGCCGTGCATTACAAGATCAAACCAATCTTGAATTTGCATACCTTTTGCGCCGCCCCAAACCCATTTTAATTTACCCCAAACATGTGGCTCTGGAAAAAATGGAGCCAAACCCAGAGTAAGACAGAGTAATATAACGATTTTAAGATCTTTGAGTATTTTTAGCATAATTTTTTAACAAACAACTTATAGGCTTCTTGCTCGCACTTGATTTTAATTTTAAATAAATACTAGTGGATTAATTTAATATCCCGTTGGTAAATTTATCAATAGTATTAACACCTTCATGAGTCACATGTTTTACAAATGCACTACCAATAATCGCACCTTTGGCATACTGTGTGGCTTGAGTAAACGTTTCATTATTACTAATACCGAATCCAATAACTTGAGGGTTGTTTAGGTTCATTTTTGCAATGCGCTTAAAATAATTTGTTTGCTCATCTCCAAACCCAGATTGAGCTCCAGTTGTACTCGCGCTACTCACCATATAAATAAACCCATTAGATATAGAATCAATATAACGTATACGCTCATCGCTAGTTTGTGGTGTAATCAAGAATACATTTGTTAATCCGTATTTCTCGAAAATAGCTTGATATTCTTCATGATAAACATCAACAGGTAAATCAGGAATAATTAAACCATCAATTCCTATTTCTTGACATTTTTTACAAAAAGCCTCCATGCCATATTGAAACATTGGGTTAAAATATCCCATTATAATTAAAGGGATATTTACCGTTTTTCTAATGTCTTTTAATTGATTAAAAAGTACTTTGGTAGTCATACCGTTTTTTAAAGCAGCGGTAGAACTTGCTTGAATAGTTGGGCCATCGGCCAATGGGTCACTAAAAGGCAACCCAATTTCTATCATATCAACCCCATTTTTCTCTAAATTTTGAATGGTGGTTACGGTATCGTTAATGTTTGGATAACCTGCCGTAAAATATATAGACAATAATTTTTTGTCTTCTTGTAATTTTTGGTTTATTCTGTTCATTTTTACTTTGTTTTGTTATCCTTAAATTGATTCAGGATCTCATCTTAATATTTATGTTCATTTTGCCTTGATGCAAAACGAACCAAAAAATCAAGTCCAAGCTGAGGAATTTTTTATCCCGATAAAAATCCGGATGAAAACCGATTTGAAAACTCCGCATCGAACTTTGTTCTCCTGTTCTCGGAGCTTTTCTTAATCTATTCTGGACCTTGGCGTTCAATTCTACGAATTGATTTAGGTGTTGACTTTTTACTAATTTTGTTTATATATAATTTACTAAATTCTAAACTTTAACGTATTTGCGTTAGGGATTGAGCGATTGTTGGAGCTCCTCTTTTTGAGAGCGACTCGTGAAAGCCCGACCCTTGTGGTAACGCCCTAAAACTAAATCTTAAAATATTCAATATAGTTCTGTAAATCTTTATCACCACGACCAGATAAACTCACTACAACAACATCGTCTGGATTAAAGGTTCTCTGTTCGAAAATGGCTAAAGCGTGCGAGCTTTCTATAGCCGGAATAATACCTTCTAGTTTACAAAGCTCTAAACCAGCATTCATAGCATCATTATCGGTAATAGCCATAAACTCTGCGCGACCTGTTTTTGCTAAATGAGCATGCATAGGGCCAACACCAGGATAATCTAAGCCTGCCGAAATAGAGTAAGGTTCTGTAATCTGTCCGTCTTTAGTTTGCATTAACAAGGTTTTACAACCGTGAATTATGCCTTCTTTTCCTAAAACAGATGTTGCTGCACTTTCACCGGAATCTACACCTAAACCTGCAGCTTCAACAGCAATTATCTTAACATCTTCTTCGTGTAAATAGTGGTAATATGTTCCTGCTGCATTACTTCCGCCACCAATACAAGCTACTACGTAATCTGGATTTTCACGTCCTTCTTGTTCTTTTAATTGCCATTTAATTTCTTCTGAAATAACAGATTGAAAACGCGTTACCATATCTGGATATGGATGCGGACCAATAGCCGAACCAATAATATAATGCGTGTCTACAGGGTTATTAATCCAATCTCTAATGGCTTCGTTAGTAGCATCTTTTAAAGTACGACTTCCAGATAATGCTGGAATAACTTTTGCGCCTAACATTTTCATACGGGCAACGTTTGGCGCTTGACGAGCAATGTCAATTTCGCCCATGTAAACAATACATTCTAGCCCCATTAAAGCACAAACTGTTGCTGTTGCAACACCATGTTGTCCTGCTCCAGTTTCGGCTATTATACGATGTTTTCCAAGGCGTTTTGCCATTAAAATTTGACCAATAGTGTTATTGATTTTATGCGCTCCTGTATGATTTAAATCTTCTCGTTTTAAATATACTTTTGTGTTATATTTTTCTGAAAGACGTTTAGCAAAATAGAGTGGAGATGGGCGACCAACATAATCTTTTAAAAGTTTGTCGAACTCCTTGATAAAATCGGGTTCGGCCATAACTTTTAAATAGTTTTGGCGTAACTCTTCTACATTTGGGTATAGCATTTCAGGTATGAATGCACCACCAAATTCGCCATAATATCCTTTTTCATTTACGTTATAATTCATGGTTTCTTTATCATTCAATTTATTTATGAATTCTCTTAAAATGGATTTATCTTTAAGTCCCGGTTCTTTTTCAAATTTACTGTTTACATCTAAAGCGTAGCAATATTTTGAAGCTTCACTTTCTTTAAACGCTTTTATGTCTTCAGCTTGATCTAAACCAATGCCACCGCTTAAAAAGAAAGGTTTGGTAGAAGGATAGTCGTTTAGCAAACTCCAATCGAATCTATATCCGTTTCCTCCAGGAAGTTTTCCTTTGGTATCAAATAAAAAATAATCGCAAACATTTTCATAAGCCTCTAAAACATCAAAGTTAAATTCGTCTTTAATAGAAAATACTTTTATTATTTCTACAGGGTTATTAAACAATTTAGTAGTGCTAAGAATACTACAGTAATAAGGCGCTTCTTCACCATGTAACTGAATAACATCTAGTTTAAATTCATTTACTTTTTCTATGACTGTACTCGCTTCTTCATTAACAAAAACGCCTACTTTTTTGATTGAATCTGGTAATTCAGGGATCTTAGTATCAAAGTGTCTAGGGGTTTTTTTATAAAATATAAAACCAAGATAATCAGGATGCAATGAAGCAACTTGTTTCATATTATCTTCATATTTCATTCCGCAAACTTTTAGTTTCATGCGTTCTTTTTTTATTGTTTTTTAATTGTCACATGCGACATTCATAAAATACTTTCGATTCATATAAAAACTTAGTTATGAATGTTTCATGCCTCTAAAGTTTTAATAAATTCTGTTGCACTCGCTCCAGGGTTATCTGTTTTCATAAAGTTTTCACCTATTAAAAAACCTTGATATCCGTAAGGTTGTAATTCTTTTATAGCTTCAATATTACTAATGCCACTTTCTGATACTTTTACAAAGTCATCGGGAATATTATTACTCAAGCTTTTACTTGTTTCTAGACTAACTTCGAATGTTTTTAAGTTTCGGTTATTTACTCCTAGCATGTCTAAACTTGGCATTACAGCTTTATGAAGCTCTTCTTCGTTATGCACTTCTAAGAGCACATCTAAATTTAGACTTTTTGCAAACTCTGAAAATTGTTTTATTTCGTCTCTAGAAAGAATAGCTGCGATTAATAAAATAACATCTGCTCCGTAGGCTTTGGCTTCTAATAATTGGTACTCATCTACGATGAATTCTTTTCTTAATAATGGTAAATTACAACTTGCTCTTGCAGTAAGTAAATCGTCAAGAGAGCCGCCGAAATATTTTCCATCGGTTAAAACCGACATGCCACAAACTCCTGCATTTTCATATCCTTTTGCTACATCTTGAACGTTTAAAGTATTATTGATTACAGATTTTGAAGGCGAACGACGCTTGTGCTCTGCAATAATTCCAGATTTACTGTTTCGTAAATTATTAGCTAATGAAACGGTTTGTCTATCGAATAAAACAGATTGTTCTAATTGAGAAACGGGTATTAAACTTTTACGAAGTTCTACTTCTTTGCGTTTGTCTAATGTTATTTTGTCTAGTATATTCATGTTTCAGTCTTCAGTCTTCAGTCTTCAGTCTTCAGTCAGCAGAATGACTGCCTACTGTAAACTGCTTACTGCCTATTTTTTATCTACTTAACTCAATCAATTTGTCTAAACTCGTTTTTGCTTTTCCTGAAAATAACGATTCTTTGGCTATTTCAAAACCTTCTTGATGTGAAATTTGTTTCGCTGTTGCAATTGCTAATCCTGCATTTGCACAAACTACATTGTTTTGCGCTTCAGTTCCTTTTCCGCTAATAATGTCAACAAAAATGTTGGCAGCTTCTTTTACAGTATCTCCTCCAAAAATGTCTTCTTGTTTGACTTTTGAAACGCCTAAATCTTGAGGTGAAAAAAGGGTTTCGGAATGATTAGAAATAATTTTGGCTTTTCCAGTTAATGAAATCTCATCGTAACCATCTAAAGCATAAACAATATTATAATTGCTATCTGAATTTTGATGTAAGAAGCTGTATAGCCTTAAAACTTCTAAGTTAAAAACACCAAGTACATGGTTTTTAGGAAACGATGGATTAACCAAAGGACCTAGCATATTAAAAAACGTTTTTACACCTAATTCTTTTCGAATAGGTGCTACATTTTTCATGGCTGGATGGAATAATGGTGCGTGTAATATGCATATTCCAGCTTGGTCCAAACACCGTTTTAAAAAATCTTCATTGTTTGAGAACTTTACACCTAAATGTTCCATAACATTTGACGAACCAGATGTTGAGGATACACCATAGTTTCCATGTTTTGAAACGTGTACCCCGGCACCAGCTGTTATAAAAGATGATAGCGTAGAGATATTGAAGGTGTTTTTACCATCACCGCCAGTTCCTACGATATCAATGGCATTAAAATCGCTTAAATCAATAGAAATACATAGTTCTAAAAGGGCATCTCTAAAGCCTTTTAGTTCTTCTATAGTTATACTACGCATCATGAAAACAGACAGAAAGCAAGTTATCTGACTTGGGTTATACATATTGTTAGATATGTTAACGATAACCTGTTTTGCCTCTTCTGTTGAGATGGTTTCGTGATTTATTAATCTGTTAAGAATGTTTTTCATTTTACTATTGGCTAATTGTTAACCCAATTTTCTAATATTTTTTTTCCATCTGGTGTTAAAACCGATTCTGGGTGGTATTGTACACCTCTTACGTCATACATTTTATGTCTTAAAGACATGACCTGTCCGTTAGCATCGAAAGACGTCGCTTCTAAACTTTCTGATAATTCCGGATTTACAACCCATGAATGGTAGCGTCCAACTTCAATGTTTTTATCTAAATCATTAAAAATATATTCGTCATCTACACTAATTGTAACATTAGTAGCAACACCATGATAAACCTCTTCTAAATTTATAAGTGAACCTCCAAAAACTTCTCCTATTGCTTGTTGACCTAGACATACCCCTAAAATACTTTTTGTAGGTGCATATTTTTCAATAATAGGTTTTAATAAGCCTGCTTCATCTGGAATTCCTGGACCTGGTGATAATACAATTTTATCAAAAGGTTCAACATCTTCTAAAGCTAATTTATCGTTTCTTACTACTGTTACATCACAGTTTAAATCTTCTAAATAATGCACAAGATTGTATGTGAAACTGTCGTAATTATCTATAACTAATACTTTTTTCATAAGCCCCTCTTAATCTCCCCAGAGGGGAGAAACTGTTTGTGTTAAACTTTTATTTTATTTCTTTTCCCCATTATTTTTACTCATACAATCTTAACCTTTTGATTAAGAGTAGAGTTCCTCCCCTTTTGGGGAGGTTAGGTGGGGCTTTTTTTTTAAATATCTTCTGCTAATTTAATAGCTTTAGTTAACGCTCCTAATTTATTGTAAACTTCTTGTAACTCATTTTCTTGATTCGATTTTGAAACCAATCCTGCACCAGCTTGCCAGTTTAGTTTGTAGTCTTTGCTTAAAAAAGTACGAATCATTATAGCGTGATTAAAATTACCATCAAAATCCATAAAGCCAATAGCACCACCATAAAAGGCTCTACTTGTTTTCTCATATTGCTCTATCAATTGCATGGCTCTATGTTTCGGAGCACCACTTAGTGTTCCAGCAGGAAACGTATCAGCAACTACTTGCATGGTCGAGGTTGTATTATGTTTTTGCCCAGTTACCTTACTCACTAAATGAATAACATGAGAGAAAAACTGAACCTCACGATAGGTAACCACTTTAACATCGCTTCCGTGTCGACTTAAATCGTTTCTGGCTAAATCGACAAGCATAACATGTTCGGCATTTTCTTTGTCGTCTTTTTTTAGTTTTTCTGCTAAAACTTCATCTTGTTGCTCGTCTCCAGTTCTTTTAAAAGTTCCAGCAATTGGGTGGATTTCTGCTAAGCCATCGTCAACAATAAGTTGTGCTTCTGGCGAGCTACCAAATATTTTAAAATCGCCATAGTCAAAATAGAATAGGTAAGGTGATGGGTTAATACTTCTCAAGGCTCGGTAGATATTAAAATCGTCACCAGTAAATTCTTGAGAAAAACGTCTTGATAATACTAATTGAAAAACATCGCCTCGTTGGCAATGTTTTCTAGCTACTTCAACATGTTCTCTAAACTCATCATCAGTTAAATTAGATTTAATGTCTCCTTTTGCATTAAACTTATATGATGCGAAATTTTGAACATTAATTAGTTTATCAATGGCATCAATATTATTTGGCGTGTTTTCATAACAATGCGCAAAAATATAGGCTTCATTCTTAAAGTGGTTAATAGCTATGATGTTTTGATATACTGCATAGTACATATCTGGTATTACTACAGAATCATCCTTTTTGCTAATTTCTACATCTTCAAAATATCTTACGGCATCATAGGCAGTATAACCAAAAATACCGTTGTTAATGAACTTGAAATTTTCTTCAGAATTAGTGTTAAAACGTTTCGTGAATTTGTGAATTTCGTCAGCAACATTAACATCTTTTGTTATTTCTAAAGACGTGGTACTTCCATCAGGAAATGTTTCGGAAATTATTTCATTTTCAACCTTAATTGTAGCAATTGGATTAAAACAGATATATGAGAAATTCTTATGACTTCTATGATAATCACCACTTTCTAATAAAATACTGTTCGGGTATTTATCTCGAATTTTATAATAAACAGATACGGGCGTAATGGTGTCTGTTAAAATTCTTTTATGATGTGTATAAAGGCTGTATGTCTTCATTTAATTTATTTTATTTTTCTGAAATAGTTCAGAACAAAGAAAAAGGCTTGTCGTGAATGACAAGCCTTTTGAATATTTTAAGTTTTAAATATACTAGGGTTTTACTTCACGAAGATTAGTTTCGAAAGCACCACCACCAAGTATTATTTAAAAAAGTGTTCATTTTTTTGTTTTAATTGGTTCAAATATAGAAATGAAAATAGTTATACACAAAACTTTGAAACATTTTTTACATAAAAGTTTGTTAAACTGTAAGAAATGCAAAGAAGTATTAATTAATTTTATGCTTATGAAGCTAAATGTATTAATTGTTGTCATTCTTTTAATGACAGGTTGCAAAGAAAATAAAAAATCAACCGAGGTTATTAAAGAAACCGTAGAAGAATTTGCTAAAAATGAAGCTAATACAAGTGATTTTGATCTTGAAATTTATGATTACGAAGGTTTTGAGAAGTTTTTAAATAAAAAAGACGATAAAATTTATGTGATTAATTTTTGGGCTACTTGGTGTGCGCCATGTGTAAAAGAGCTTCCATATTTTGAAAAGATGAATGCTGAATACCATAATAAAAATGTTGAAGTGATTTTGGTAAGTTTAGATTTCCCTCATTTATATGATAAGAAACTGAAACCTTTTATAAGAGAAAACAAACTAGCATCGAAAGTAATTGTTTTAGATGATGCAGATATGAATACTTGGATACCTAAAGTAGATAAAAACTGGTCTGGGTCAATACCCGCAACCATAATATATAAGAATGATAAAAAAGCGTTTTATGAGCAGTCATTCAATTACGAAGAATTAGAAAAAGAAGTTAAACAATTTCTATAATGAAATTGTTTAACTTTAGATTCCTTCATTCGCGAGAATGATAATTTTAAAGACACCTCCAGAAATACTGGAGCAGAAATATATGAGTAAACAATTTTTAAATTAAAGACAATATGAAAAAGTTAATCAAATTAGTACCTGTTGCAATTCTTGTACTTTTAATTAGTGCTTTTGCCTTAAATGATACAACCCATAAAGGTTATGAAATCGGAGACGTTGCCGAAGATTTTTCTTTGAAAAACATTGACGGCAATATGGTGTCTTTAGCAGATTATAAAGATGCTAAAGGATTTATTGTAACATTTACATGTAATACTTGTCCGTTTGCAGTAATGTATGAAGATAGAGTACAAGCGTTAAATGAAAAATATGCAGAAAAAGGTTACCCTGTAATTGCTATTATGCCAAATAACACGGATGTTAAGCCTGGAGATGCCTTGCCAGAAATGAAAAAGAGAGCCGAGGAGAAAGGGTTTACTTTTCCTTATTTAATGGATGAAGGACAAAAAGTGTATCCTAAATTTGGAGCAACTAAAACGCCTCATGTTTATATACTTGAAAAGACAAAAAAAGGCAATGTTGTAAAGTATATTGGAGCTATTGATGATAATCATAAAGATGCATCTGCAGTAAAAGTTAAGTTTGTAGAAAATGCTGTTGATGCTTTATTAAAAGGCAAAGAAGTAGAGCAAAAAGAAACAAAAGCAATAGGTTGTTCTATTAAAGTGTAAAAAGGGCAAGAAATTTGCTAGATAGAATCCGAAGATGTAATACTTCGGATTTTTTTTCGTCTATAGTTTTAGAAGTATTAATTTTGTAGAACACGAATATTTAAAAATAATATGGAAGATTTAACACAAGAGGAATGGGTAGAGCAGTTAGCTAAAGATGATAACGCTGTTATACTAGATGTAAGAACTGATGCCGAAGTTGCAGAAGGAATTATTGAAAATGCCATTCATATAGATATATATAAGGGGCAGGAATTCATTAATGATATTGAAGATCTTGATAAAAGTAAAAACTATTATGTGTATTGTCGTTCTGGAAATAGAAGCGGACAAGCATGTAATATTATGGAACAACTTGGTTTTGAAAACGCTTTTAATCTTGAAGGTGGTATGTTAGAGTGGACTGGAGATGTTGTTGATTTAAAATAATAAAATATATGAGTCGATTATATTTTATTATCTGTTTTGTATTAACTGTTTTTATAGCAAGTTGCCAGTCAGATTTACGAGGTGATGCTGTAGAATTAAACCCACAAGTATTCAAAGATTCTTTAAGTAAAGCAGGTGTTCAGGTGGTTGATGTTAGGACGCTTAAAGAGTTTCAAAGCGGGCATATTAAAAATGCATTACATATTGATTATTCTTCGGAAAAGTTTGCTAATAACCTTGGGGTGTTAGATACTGAAAAACCTGTTTATATTTATTGTCGTTCTGGAAGGCGAAGTTCTAAGAGTGTTTCTATTTTTAAAGGGTTAGGTTTCAAAGATGTATATGAATTGGAAGGCGGCGTAATAAATTGGAGAAAAGAAGGGTTTAATATTACTAAAAAATAATTATTTCAGTATTGTTCATTTAAGTCTTTTTTTATTACCGTTTTTACACTTTTATCTACTTTTTAAGTACTTTACCTTTTTTATTTTTTATACCGAAATAGTTTTGCTTTTTTTGTTAAATAGTTTGCCTTTGAGTTATCTAAATACTCAATAGAAAGGTTTACTTTTTTTAATTAATTAATAGCACTTTAAATTATTAATAATATGAATAACGGTATCATCATATTAGGCATTATTGGTCTTTTGTTTTTGAGTATCTATGGGTTTTCATATCTTTCTGTAGCTAGAGAGAAAATGAATCAAAAGAAACATCAACAAAAAGAACTAGAAAAATCAGAATTAAGACGTCAAGCTCGTATTAAAAATCAAGAATTAATTGATGAAAGAGTTAGACAGTTTAATAAGAGAAAAGAAGAGATACAGCATGAATTAATGTTGTTGAAAAAGATGAAAGAAAAACAAAAAGTAAGTTAGTTTTAACTTTCATTATTAAAAGCTCCTATAACTTTATGTTGTAGGAGCTTTTTTTATTTTAGATATTTATAGATTGCATCTAGTAGTTTTTTATCATCAAATGGTTTAGTTATTACACTATTAACTCCAGATTTTTTAAATAGTTTAATATCTTCTTTGTAAGCCCTTGTAGATAAAACAATAATGGGAGTTTTTTTGTATTCTTTAGATAGATTCCGAACAGAAGTAGCTAGATTAATTGCAGAAAAGCCTTGTATGGTATTTGCCAAAAGTATTAAATCTACATCTTGATCGATGATATTAGTAATTAACTCTTCACCTTTAGAAATTATATTTAAATAAAAATTATTTGTAGACGCTAAAGTTTTTAATATAGTAAGTTGTATTAACTCTGAGTCTTCAACTAATAATATATGATACTTTTTATCTAAATTAGGTGATTGTTTGTTTAGTAAATTGTTAGTTATACTTTGGCTTTCATCAGACAGTTTAAAACTAAGGTTACTAATAAATTTAGAGCCTTTGTTAACGTTGCTTTCAACATTAATAGTGCCTTTCATCTCAGAAATTAAAAATTTAACTATTGCTAGACCAAGACCATTACCATTATCAATTTGAGTATCTGTTTCTATTTTGTTAAACCTTTCAAAAATAGAGTCAATATTTTCTTCTGCAATTCCGCAACCAGTATCAGAAATTTCGATTCGGATACTTGCTTTCTTTGCTCGAATATAATTAAGAGAAATATTGAAATTAATTGAGCCTTGAGTTGTAAAAGCTATAGCATTGTTTAAAAGGTTTGCTAAAATTTGTTTTAATCTATATTGGTCTCCTTTAATAAATTCAGGAAGTGTATTGTCAATATCAAAATTAAATTCTAATCCTTTTTTGGTCGCTATTAGCTTATAACCATCAATAACCTCTTTTATTAGATTTTTTAAATTGAAAACTTTTTCGGTTAAAATTAGCTTTCCAGATTCAATTTTTGAAATATCTAAAATATCCTCAATTCTATTTTTTAAATCCTTATTTGCAGACTGAATTATATCTAAGTAATTTTTTTGTTCAGAGCTTAAGTCGCTATTAATTAGTAAATTACTAAATATTATTGAAGCTGTAATAGGGTTTCTTAATTGATGACTAAAATTAGCTATAAAGTCGTTTTTGAATGTTTCTTTTTCTAGTAAATATTCGTTCTTTAGTACCAGTATCTGAGAATTTATTATAGACTCATTTCTAGTTTGAGCAGTAAGTTGGTAATTGTTATAGTGTTTTGTTAAATTCTCAATAATTATAAGGTTCTCATTATTTTCTTGAGAATGTATTGCAATATCAACAACTAACAGATTGTCTTCTAAATCTAAGTTAACACAAGTAAAATCAAAAATTTCATTTTCAATTTGTAATAAGCCATCTAAAATCTCGAAAAAAGGATGTACACTTTGTAGATTACTACTAGATTTTATAGTGAAAATAGAATCATCAGACTCTATAATGTTTCCAGAATCATCAACTAAAATGTATTGAAAATTATTCTTGTAAAATTTCTTTTTATATG
Source organism: Algibacter sp. R77976 (assembly GCF_044594645.1). Taxonomy (GTDB): domain Bacteria; phylum Bacteroidota; class Bacteroidia; order Flavobacteriales; family Flavobacteriaceae; genus Algibacter_B. The sequence continues at coordinate 3,759,169 of NZ_CP138989.1, read as the reverse complement.
CTTCTAGCATGGCCTTTTAAATTAACTCTTTCGCTAATTTAGAAAAAAGTAATTCAACTCTACTACCAGTTTTAGCACTTACATAAAAATCGACATAAGGTTTAAAAACATCGTTGTAATCAGATAAATAGGCTTTATTTACTAAATCCATTTTGTTTCCCACTACTTTAATCGGTGTTTTTGGGAATTTTTCTTTTAAAAAGCTTACTTCGGCATCAAGATTTTTGAAGGTAACTGGCCTCGATAAATCAAACACATAAATAAATCCATTAGTTCCTAAAAGATAAGATGGTCTCGTATTTTTTATATCGTCTTGACCTTCTAAATCCCAAATAATAAGAGAAATTGATTCGTCTTCAGGAATTTCAATAGTTTTTTTTGAAATATGTACTCCTATGGTAACTTTATAATCTTCAGTAAAAGCATTTTCCACAAAGCGCCTAATAAGTGAGGTTTTGCCAACCCCAAAATGCCCAATTAAAACAATTTTTTTAGATATTGCCATTATTGATAAAATCTTCTAGTTTTTGAGTTAATAACGTTTTGTTTTTTAAGATGTTAACTACTTTTTGTTTTCGGGTAAAATCAAGAATTTTATCCTCTAATTTATCTTTAGAAATTACATTATAAGCACCAGATACAACTACGGCAAAATAAAAAGACGAGAAGTTCTGTAAATGAATATGAAAGTGATCGTATTCAATGTATTGCAAATTTTGGCTTTCTTCTATAAAAGCATCTTCAACAAAACTTTTTATGGCTGTTAACATTCCGGCAACCATATCTTCATCGGCCATTTTATTTTTCGAAAACTCTGCTAATAATAGGCCTGATCCTTTTTCAATAATAATAACTTGCTCAATAAGGGCGTTGTTTTGTTCTTGAATTATTAAATCAGATTCATTAACACCAGCGGCTTTAGATTTTGCTTTTCTAAAAAAGCGTTTAAAAGAAAACGTATTATTTACTTGGTTGTTTATTCTTTCAGAAAGTAATTTCATTTCATGCTGCACATAGCGTTTTATCATTTTTCCCATAATTGGAAAAAGAGCTTCTACAACAGCATCTTGAGAGTTTTTAATTTCTTCTTTTAAAGCTTCGGTAATAGTAGGGCCAAGCGTGTCTGGCATACTAGCAATAAATTCCTTTAATTTTTCATCAATAATAGGGTCAACTTTTACAGATAAGTTGTTCTTTTCATTAACGGTATTCTCAAGAATTTCGATTTTTTTTTGAATAGATGATGTAAACTCCCGCTCATCAGTAAGCAGAATATCTTTAATGATACTTAGTTTTTCATCCTGGTTCATTAGTGTAATCGGGTTTACTCACTAATTTTATTTCCTAATTTAATAAAAAGTTCGCTTAGTAATTTACGATTTACTTTTTTATCGTCAAGATTATCCAGCTTATCGTTTACAGAGCTTTCAAGATCAGTAATTCTAATATTTATATCTGTACTTAAAGTATCAATATTTTGTAAAAGCTCAGATTCAACAGTACTCATTAAATTCTTTAGCTCCTCTTTTTTAGCTAAAATATCCGCTTTTAAAGATTCAAATTCAGAATTATAAGCTTGAATGTTTTCGCCAAAAATAAGTTCCTTAATGGCATCAATTTTTGAATTTGCATTATTAGACTGGCCATTCAAATTTTCCTTAGTGATTTCTTTTACTTGTTCTTTCATATTAAGGGTTATTAGCAATAAAGACAAATGTAGTTTAAAAAATACAAAATTCAATAATTTTTGTGTTTTTTAGAATTAACCTGTATATTTAAAAATAAAGGAGTTATAAATAAAAAGAGAACAGTTTTCGAATAAATTGAAATACTATTCTCTTTTTTTTGTGGAGTCGGAGAGAATCGAACTCTCGTCCAAACAAGTAACCAAAGAGCTTTCTACACGTTTATTCCATTCTTGGGTTTTCGATTATAAGCTGGTTACAGACAACCCACTTATAACTTATCTTCTTAAGTTTCGTAAAAGCATCAAAGCGCTACTTAAACTATATTGACATTTACGATGCCTCAAAATGGAACGCCGTCAATCAAGGCTTTCCGGAGACATAAAGCTTGTACACCTTGTGTACCTAGGCTAATTCTACTATAATTCGAATTATGCAGCTAAAGCGTAGTTATTCTCGCCGTTTAAAAGTTGGTCTAGCCTTTAACGTGTTTCAATGCCATTACACGACGTGCTTACCGTTCAATTAATCTCGCTGTCAAAACCAGTCGACCCCGTTTTTATTAAACTGAAATAGTAAAATTTGTCACTTCGAGTATTCCGATTTTTTCCGGAATGTATCTAGAAGTGGGCGTTACCCTAAAAAGGGTCAGGCTTTCGGCAGTCGCTTTTTTTGAGAAAAACAAAAAAGAGCTTCAACAATGCCTCAATCCTTAACGCGGGCAGCAAAGGTATCAAAAAACTTTGTTTACCACTTCAAATCTATAGTTTTTAGTCAAAATTTATACCAAACCTAAACCATGTCAGTTCAATCGCTGTAAAATATTATAATTAATAACTCTTTATGTGTTAGAACTAATGGTTTTGGATCTAACAAAAGTAGAAACTTAAAATCACCCCAGAAATTCTCTTATTTACAGTAATATGTAGTTGGAAACTAATATTTTTGTAGTGCATTTAAGAATATAAAATTTTTTCAAGATTAAAACAGCATTAGTTACAGGAGCGGCATCTGGATTAGGTTATGAGTTATCACTTTTATTAGCTAAAGATGCTTATAAATTAATATTGGTAGATGTAAATGCCGAGAATTTAACTAAATGTAAATTGGAGTTAGAAACTAATTTTAATGCACAGGTTGTAACACTAGTTAAAGATTTAAGCCTTCCAAATGTTGCACAAGATATTATAGATGCTATTAATAATGTACCAATAGACATTTTAATAAATAATGCCGGTTTTGGTTTGTTTGGTACCTTCGCCGAAACCAATTGGGAGCGGGAATCTGCGATGTTAAATCTACACATCATTACAACAACCCATTTAACAAAATTAGTTTTAGATGGTATGGTTAAGCGTGGTTCGGGTAAAATATTAAATATGTCGTCATTAGCAGCCTTTCAACCAGGGCCTTTAATGTCTATTTATTATGCTTCTAAAGGTTACATGTTGTCATTTTCCGAAGCCATAGCCAACGAGCTAAAAGGAACTGGTGTAACGGTAACCGCTTTATGTCCAGGGCCAACAAAAACTTTGTTTCAAGAAACAGTATCAGAAAACACGTGTAGTAATAAAATTAAATTCAATATGGCTTGCCCAAAAGAAGTCGCACTTTATGGTTATAAAGCTATGCTAAAAGGTAAAACGTATGCCATTCCTGGTGGGTTTAATAAGTTTTTAGCCGCTTTACCTCGTTTTATGCCTAGAAATACTGCAACTTCTATTGTTAGAAAAATTCAAGCTAAGAACAGAGATCATTAAATTATAGATTTTGCTGTTTCGAAAATTGATTAAACATCCAAAACCCTAAAGTTAAAAAGGTACCAAAAAGTATAGTAAACAACCATGCTTCTTTATTAGCAAAGGGTTTAATGGCTATACTAAAAATGTCTATAAGCAAGTATTTTGGATTACTTAATAATTCCCAAGAATTATATCTTAAAAACCGACCTAAATACACGCCAAACCCAGATAGAAATAAGGTTGAAGTTATTAATGCGTTTACATACTTTTTAGCAATAAAATGGCTAAGTAACTTTTTCATGTCGGCTATAGATAAATAGAAAAGCATTAAGCCTGTAAAAGCAAAGGAAACGATAACCAAAATGTCTAACCATAACAAATGTGCTGTGCTTATTTTTAAATGTAATAAATCTGTAATTATATAAGGTGCGTTTGGTAAAAAAAGCAGCCACCCACAAAACCAAAATACCAAAGCAAATTTATTAAGTTTGGGTAGACTTACTAAATAGGTGGTTATGGCAAAAGGAATGGCTGCCAAAAACAAATTCCATACTAGAAATAAATAGAAAAAAGAGTATGTTAACTTCATTCTAATCATTAATAAAAAAATGCTAAATAGTATGGAAACGCTAACTAAAGCGAATGTTTTGAATCGGGACAAAAAGAGTTGTTTTATGTAATCCATAGTTTGTAAATTTTATATTCAAAAATTAAAACGGTAATAATGCCAAGAGTATAAGCAATTAAATCTGACACACTAAACGAACTTCCTAAAATGAGGTTAGCTAATTGGTTATTCTCCAAATTAAATAGTTCGAGGTAATTGGTAAGTTGTAAAAACTCTACAATAAAAGCTATAGCTAAAACTGCAATGGCAATTTTGAAGTGATGCCCAACAATAAAACTTTTAAAGAAGCAGTAAAGCAGAATAACGCATAAAAAATCGCCAACGGTATGCCTTATAAAACCAGTTTTAAGGTAGATGGCTATTAGTGCTTCTAGAGTAAATAGGATTAGGGTTAATGCTAAGTATATTTTGTTCAGCCTCATGATATTTCAATTTTTTCACCTAAAAACTTTGGTTTCACATTAAAAAGAAGATCGACAGATGCTTTAGTTCTAGCAAGATATTCTCTTAATGTTGTTTTAATACTGTAGCGTCTTGAAACGTTTTTTGCATTAAAAGCAACAGCTTCAATTTTATAATGCTTTGCTAAAAATAAAGCCCGTTCATTATGAAATTTTTGAGATATAATAGTGAGTTCTGTAAGTCCGAAAATTTCTTTAGCACGAACTACAGAATCTAAGGTTCTAAAACCTGCATAGTCTAAGACTATTTTGTTTTCTGGAACACCTTTTTGTATTAAATCGTTTTTAAAATCTGTGGGTTCATCATAATCCTTTTTGCTATTATCTCCACTTATTAAAATAAATTCAATTTTGCCAGCTTTATAGAGTTTATAAGCAGCTTCCAATCGATATTTGTAGTATAAATTTACATTTCCATGAGATGTAAATTTTCCTGCTCCCAACACAAGCCCAACTTTATTCGTTTTAATGGTGTTAACATCATCAAAAACATGGTTTTTAGCTTTGTGTGTTATTAAAAAGTCTATAAATAGAATAATAATAATTGCAATAATAAATAGCTTTGATAGTTTTCTTATATATTTCATATTATTTGGTTTTTACAGGTTCAATTATCCAACTCCAAGATTTTAATGCGGTAAAGAAAGCAGATGTTATAAACGCCATAACATATACATCGAATTCTGATCCAATAATTGCAAAAGTGCATAAACTGAATAGCGTAATGGCGTAATATGGAAAATATCTACCACGAACATTTTTTAAATTTGTGCCTTCTTTTTTCGACCAATAAAATGGGGCTATGGTTAGGCAAATTGTCAACGCACAACAAATACTTATTGGAATCATGGATAGTAAAACCAACAATAACATTTCTGGTTCAAAATGTTTGCTTGAAATTATTAACCAAAATATAATTGCCGATAACCCCGATGCTTTTACAATTGTTGTTGGAATATTAAGAGTCATTACTTGATTTTTAAGTTGTCAAAATGAATTTCTTGCCAAGAGTTTTTATTAAGTTCCTGTAAATAGTTTTTAAATTTCTTTTTAATTGCTGCTGTTTCAGAATGATCCAAATTGTTCTCATCTAAATAATTTTTAAGGATGAAGGTGTTATTGTCCGATAGGTTAATCAAGTACTTAAAATCCATGGATTTTGAATAATTAAGGTTGTAAATGGTAATGTAACTGTCCCAATTTATAGTGCAAGACACCACTAAAATTGTAAATGCCGTTAATGTATTTATTCTGAATAAATACCAGAAATTTTTAATATTTTTAAGCTTTATAGAAGTCGTAATTAAACCAATAATGGTAAGTAATAAATATATTAAAACACCAATGCGTTTATAAGTAAGTCCGAAGTAATAGATGTATTGAGAATCTTTAATGATTATGTTTATTACTAAGATGGTATTTAAAGCAATCCAAGTATATGCAACAAGTTTTAAGTTTCTATTGTCTTTATAAAAGTTTAAATCGCCTCGAAAAAAGTAAAGTATAATAATTATAGCAATAATAATTGATGCTATTAAAGCATAAATACCACTATGTACTTGGTTTGAAAATGAAGATGCTCTAAAATCTGTTGATGTTAATAAGTAACTTATATCAGTAATTAAGAAAAATAAGATTAGTGCGTTTAAAGCTGTTATAAGAATAAATCCAAATTGATTTTCTTTTTTTAAATCATCAACTTTCAGGTCTGTTTTTTTGTTTAATGTGTTTCCTGTTTGTGCATCAATAGTAGTTGCAGGGTCAACTATTACGGGGTTTGTAATATTGCTTAAAAGGTAATAACCACAAATAGCAACTAATACCCATTGAAAGTTTATAAAACTAAAATCAATACTATTAATTAAATCATTAAATACGGGATTTCCATTTTTATAAAGGCTAATAAAAACAATAACAAGTATTAGTGGAATTCCAATAATTTTAAAGAGGTGTAAATAGTCAATTTCTTTTTTTGAAATTTCTTTTTCTTTCTTCTCATCTGCATTAAAATGTCTATGAAAAAAACCAGCAACTATCGAGTATAAACCATTAATCCAATTAATATAAATAGATGAGTTTTGTTCTGATACTTGACCAACTAAAGTGAAAAATGCCACGGTATTCGCAATAACTGACAAGCTGTTATTATAAATAAAAACTGAAATAGCAGTTACTAGATAGAGTATACCATATGCGATAGTGCTTTTTTGTTTGAATACTGATTTGTTGAATACAATAAGTAGAATTAACGCTAGTAAACTAAAAATTGAAAGATTCAAGCCTATACCTTGTTGATGAAAAAGTGTGCTGAATAAAAGGGCTCCGATTACTAATGGTATGTGTTTCATTTTTAAATAGTTTTATATAAAAGGTTCATTGATTTTGCTTGGGTTTTTGAAAATATGGCTGCTCTAAATTTGTGAATTGAAATTTTTAAAAGCTTCTTATAATCGTAATGATGAAAAGGATTTGCGTTTTTCCCAATGACATAAGATTTGTAGTAATACTTGTAATAATCGGGTAAAATGATAATACCTAATATAATCGCGCCATACAGGTAAAGACTTCTTTTGCCATTACCAAAGCATAAACATTGTAAAGCAATTTCGTCTTCTACTTTGGTGCCATAACCTGTAATGGTGTGGTAAGCATCATGACGCTCGACTTTAGATATAAGTTCGAAGTTGTTTTTATCTAAAAACACACCAAGATACTTGCCAATAGAGTCTTGTGGGTAATCAAGTAATTCTTTTTTGCTAATACCCCAAGGCTCATGATGTTTAAACATATTTGTATAAATCTTTTGAGATTTGTCAAATAAGAATTCTATTAATTGTTTTCTTTTATTCATTTTAAAAGTACTTTGTTTTTCAAAGTAAATAGATAAAAAAATATCTATTTTTTATTTATTAATTTTTCAAGGGCACTAATATGTTTTTTGAATTCAGCGCGACCTAAATCGGTTGTAGAGTAGCGGGTGTTTGGTTTTCTACCAATAAATTGCTTTTCTACTTTTATGTATTCAACTTTTTCTAGAGCTTTTGTATGACTTGCTAAATTACCATCGGTAGCTTCTAAAAGTTCTTTCAGCATTTTAAAATCGGCATACTCATTCACCATTAAAATAGACATGATACCTAATCTAATACGATGATCGAATGCTTTATTTATGTTGGTTATTATACTCACTATAATAAATTAAAAGTTATTGAAGCTTAATTTTACTTCCTGTCATATTTAAAATGCATCCAAGTACCATAAATAATATGCATAAACCCAAAGCCTATAACCCAAAGCCAGAAGCCGTAACCTGGATTAAGGGCGCCTATTAACCCCAAAATAATCTGAATATAGCCTAAGTACCTAATATCTCCGATGCTAAATTTTGAAGCATTTACTAATGCTAAGCCATAAAAAATTAGCATTAATCCTCCAGACTGTCCGTATTTACCATGGCTTAATATTATTAATATATATGCACCGCCTACAATTAGTGGAATTAAAAAGTTAAATACAAGTCGTCTTGAAGTTGCATCCCAAATTTTTGCGTTATTTTTCTTTGCTTTTTGGGTAGTTAAAACAATACCGGTGATAACGCTTAACGCTCCAACAGTAAATAAAGTAAGCAAACAAAGTTTAAAAATTTTCCCATCTAATAGCAAAACCCCATTACTATAGGTTGTAACTAACCAGTAGACTAAGGCTGCTCCAATTAAAGCGTAAATACCAGCTAGTATTCCTGATAAACCGCTTAAAGAGATAAATCGTGATGATTTATTCATCATGTTTTTAATCTCGCTAATATCTTTTAAATAATCTTTTGATTCCATATAAAAGTACTTTGAATTACAAAGTAACTAATTATTTTTCAATTTATCTAAATAAATTTTTATTAAGTTTGAAAAAAGCCATGTAAGTGTGAAACCTGTAGATGAGTATTTTTTAAATCAGAAAGAACCGTATCAGTCTATAATGCTATATGTTAGAGCTATTATTTTACATGCTTTACCAGAAGTAGAGGAGAAGTATAGTTATAAGATTCCGTTTTATAATATTGGTAAGAAGCCTATGGTTTATTTAAATATTTTGAAAGGGAAAGATTATGTCGATGTTTGTTTTGTTCAGGGTATTTTGCTAGAAAAAGACTTTTCAATTTTAAAAAATGATAACAAGCGCAAACAAGTGCGATCTATTCAATTAAAAACACTTGAAAATTTAAACCAAGACAATTTTATAGCCTTATTAAAAGTAGCTTCAAAATTATTGAATGAAAGTAAAAGAGCTTGGTTTATATCCTAAATATACCTCCAAAAGCAATAACACGCTGTAAATAAAAGAAATGTTGCGATGCACTTTCGGTAGTATTACTTGTAGTTCGTATATCGGGCATGTTTATATAACCGCCTTTTAAATCGAGTTGCATAAAGAAATGCTTAAAAAAGGTGAAGTTAAGTCCAGCATGCATAGAAACGCCATAACCTGCTAAATGAAACTCGTCGTATCGTTCTTTTTGTAAAAGTGTTGTATTTGTTTTTGGGTATAAAATACCTCCAGCTAAACCTTCGGTAACGTTTATTTGAAATTTATCAGTATTTGGTAAATTGAATATTTTGGAAATGTCGTCATATCTAGCAAATTCGGCATAGATATAGTTTAAACCATTGGTGTGCTCGAATTTTAAAAAATCTGATGATATAAAGGTTGCGTCGTTATTGTAGGTACCATTAAATTGTGAACCTGTTTCGGTAACCGGTAAATCAATATAACCATCAACTGTTTTTGTTTTATTTCTGCTCATTACATATTTCATATGGTCTAAGCCTAATGAAACCGTGTATTTGTCTGAAATAAAATAACCAAATTTGGCATTAGTCTGTGGTATGGTAATGCGCTTTGGGTTTATATAATCGATGTGCCACCCTTTTGGTTTATCAACGGCTTCGGCATCTTTTATTGTAAAATCGTAATCTTCACCTTTAAAATGGATATCTGATCTTGAGAAAGATTCTCTATTGCCTCCCCAACTCACAAAGAATTTGCCTTTGTTATTGGCGGTGTATTTTACAGATTCAGCATCTTGAGCAATTAGGTTAAGAGAAAATAAAAATAAGATTAAACCCAAATAAGGTTTTAAGATTTGGAATGTCATTTTGGGGAGTATTAAAGAGTATTTACCGTTTTTCTAATAGCTACTAGGTTTGTTAGTAGTTTTTCTAAATTATCTAAATGTAGCATATTGGCGCCATCGCTTTTTGCATTTGCAGGATCGAAATGTGTTTCGATAAATAAACCATCTACATTATTTACAATACCAGCTCTAGCTATAGTTTCTATCATGTCTGGGCGTCCTCCTGTAACCCCTGCAGTTTGGTTTGGCTGTTGTAATGAGTGTGTAACATCTAATACTGTTGGTGCAAATTCACGCATGGTTGGAATACCTCTAAAGTCTACTATCATGTCTTGGTAGCCAAACATGGAACCTCTGTCTGTTATCCACGCTTTGTCGCTTCCTGCATCTTTAACTTTTTGTACGGCATGCTTCATGGCTTCTGGACTCATGAATTGTCCTTTTTTTAAGTTGACTACTTTACCTGTTTTTGCAGCAGCGACTACTAAGTCTGTTTGGCGCACTAAAAATGCTGGTATTTGCAGTACATCGACATATTCGGCGGCTTTAATGGCGTCTGAAACTTCATGAATATCGGTTACCGTTGGAACATCGAAAGTTTCAGATACTTTTCTTAGAATTTTTAATGCTTTTTCGTCGCCTATTCCTGTAAAACTATCAATTCTACTGCGGTTTGCTTTTTTGAAACTGCCTTTAAATATATAAGGGATTTCTAGCTTATTGGTAATGTTAATTACTTTTTCGGCAATGCGTAATGCCATATCTTCGCCTTCGATAGCACATGGGCCGCATAATAGAAAAAAGTTGTTAGAATTGGTGTGTTTTATTTTAGGAACTTCAGTAAGGTTCATTTGCTTAAAAATTTAAGCTGCAAAGTTACGAAAAGAGTTGTTAAACTAAGACTTTACGCAATAGAATTACTTTTGCAAATATACCTGCGTATTCTATGATAGAAAACAAATAGTTTTCGTTAAAAATCATGCGACAAATTTATAAGTGTCTACAAAAGGAGAATCTCTATTAATTACAGCAAAAATTCGACCTATAATTTTACATCTCACATTATTTAGAACCAACATTTTATTTTTCCCCTCATCTTGTTTTCTTAAGTAATAAGCTTTTAATTGTGCATCATGCTTTACGGCTGATAAGGCGCACATTTGAAGTAAAGACTTCATTGTTTTGTCTGCCATATGATTAACTTTAGTACCTCCTCTAATACTTGAGCCTGAGCTGTACTCAAAAGGTGCAACTCCTGCATAACAGGCTAGTTTTCTAGCCGAGTCAAAGACCTTAAACCCTTTAGTTGCTATTATAAAATAAATAGCCGTTTTCTCGCCAACACCTTTAATACTTTTTATAAGCTCAAATTGACGTTTTAATTTAGGCTCTTGCTTTACAAGTTCACGCATCTTAGCATCTATAACTTTTAAGCTCGCTTTAAGAAATTTAATTGTTTTCTTGTTCTGAATCTCTACTGTTTTATAAACATCTAACGACGTATACCCTTTATTTTCTCTAGTTGAACCAAATAGTAAAAGGGATTTCTTGATTTTCTCGCGCTCAGTAAAAAGTAATTTTAACTGCTGGATTGATTTCTCTGGTACACTTGATAGTTGTAGCTTATCTATATTGCGAATGCTATAAAAAGCGATATCCTTAGCATCAGACTTATCACTTTTACCTCTTGATATGCCTTTAGATCGCTTAATCTCTACCGCTGGAACAATCCAATAATCAAACTCATTTTCAAAACAAAAACAGCTTAAAGGAAATGTGTAAACACCTGTGTTTTCAAAACAGAACAGGGTACTTTCTAAATCTATTTTTCTTTTTTTTAAAACTGTAAGCATTCGCTTTAAACCTTTGGTGTTGTTCGTAACAACGAAATGTTCCAATGACATGGGATTTGTTTTATCTACTATAACCACATCTAATTTTAATTTTGAGATGTCAATGCCAACATGAAATGAATAATTTTTCATAATTTTATATTAAGTTTTTAAAAAATGTTGAATCGCTTTATAACCTTTATTAGACCTCTGACGTCTACTATTCTATTTGAAGCTTTTCAACTTAAATTCTAAGGAGAAAACAGAGGACTAATACGCAGCATAAGACTAACTTAGTTAGGGATGTAGTTCACCTCTGTTTTCCTTTGAATAAATTTAGTGTATTATTCTTTATGCAAACTAAAGGTTAGGGATTGCAGAGGAAAGCCCACAGCGAGGTACGAGCGAGGACTTGTAACGTAAAGCCCGACCCTTGTGGTAACGCCCAAATTATATTTTATAAACTTTTGCTTAGGCTATTTTTTATTATCCATAATGCCATTATAAAGCTAGCAAATACAAATAAACCACCGTAAACCATTAATTGCTTAATTGGGTATGATAATGATATGAGGTGTAAGCTATCTGATAGGAAAGCCAAAATAAGATAGGATGAAAAGCAAACAAAAGAGATGCCTAATGTTAAGTTAAGGCTTTTGTTAGGTTTAATTATTTGCCATAAAAATGGAATTCCAAATAATAAAATTGGGTAAGCGGTTAAACCTTCGGTTTGATTAACTATAGTGAACCAATAGGCCGTAATAGCAATAAAATAAAGGTATGGTGTTAATTTTGTGTAACGAGAGACTAGGGACATGTTTTGAAATTTAGGTCCTACTTGATAGGAATTTTATATAAAAATAACGAAAGGAAGCGTTAAAAATTATAATAGCTTTTAATTATAACATATTTTTAACTAAATAACACGTACCTTTGCACGCGCTTAAAATGAGGCACTATTATGGCTAATATTAAAAACATTGCAATTATTGCACACGTAGATCATGGTAAAACTACCTTGGTTGATAAGATTATGTATCACTGTCAATTATTTCGTGAAAACGAAAATACTGGTGATTTAATTCTTGATAATAACGATTTAGAACGAGAAAGAGGTATTACAATTACGTCTAAAAACGTATCTGTAATCTACAAAGACACTAAAATTAATATTATTGACACTCCTGGTCACGCCGATTTTGGTGGAGAGGTAGAGCGTGTATTAAACATGGCAGATGGTGTTTTATTATTAGTTGATGCTTTTGAAGGCCCAATGCCACAAACGCGTTTTGTATTACAAAAAGCGATTGACTTAGGTTTAAAACCTTGTGTGGTTGTAAATAAAGTTGATAAAGAAAACTGTACGCCTGATATTGTACATGAAAAAGTTTTTGACTTAATGTTTGAGCTTGGTGCTGAAGAATGGCAATTAGACTTCCCAACTGTTTATGGTTCTGCTAAGAACAATTGGATGAGTGACGATTGGCAAAATGAAACTGAAAATATTGAGCCATTATTAGATATGGTTATTGAGCATATTCCTGAGCCAAAGATTGAAGAAGGAACAACGCAGATGTTAATTACATCTTTAGATTTTTCATCGTTTACTGGTCGTATTGCGATTGGTCGTTTAACACGTGGAGAATTAAAAGTTGGACAGAACATATCTTTAGTTAAAAGAGATGGAAGTATAGTTAAATCTAAAATAAAAGAACTTCATGTTTTTGAAGGTTTAGGTAGATTAAAAGTAGAAGAAGTTCAAACTGGAGATATTTGTGCTATTGTTGGTCTTGAAGGTTTTGAGATTGGTGATACGGTTGCAGATTGGGAAAACCCTGAAGGTTTAAAAACTATTGCTATTGATGAGCCAACAATGAGCATGTTATTTACAATTAATGACTCGCCTTTCTTTGGTAAAGATGGAAAGTTTGTAACATCTCGTCATATTAAAGATAGATTAACAAAAGAATTAGAGAAAAACTTAGCGCTTAAAGTTGAAGAAACTGATAGTGCAGATAAATTTATGGTTTTTGGACGTGGTGTATTACACTTATCGGTTTTAATTGAAACCATGCGTCGTGAAGGTTATGAATTACAAATTGGACAACCACAAGTAATTATTAAAGTTATTGATGGTGTTAAATGTGAGCCTGTTGAAGAAATGACTATTGATTTACCTGAAACAGTTTCGGGTAAAGCTATAGAAATGGTAACCATGCGTAAAGGTGAAATGCTTAGTATGGAAGCAAAAGGAGATAGAATGGTTTGTGAGTTTATAGTGCCATCTAGAGGTATTATTGGGTTACGTAATCAATTATTAACAGCTACTGCTGGTGAGGCTATTATGGCCCACCGTTTTAAAGAATATCAACCGTTAAAAGGTGGTATTCCAGAACGTCAAAATGGATCTTTAGTATCTATGGAGAAGGGGCAGGCGATTCCTTATTCTATTGATAAATTACAAGATAGAGGTAAGTTTTTTGTTGATCCGGGTGAAGATATTTACGAAGGTCAAGTTATTGGAGAAAACTCTCGTGGAGATGATATGACGGTTAACGTTACAAAAACTAAAAAGTTGAGTAATGTGCGTTCTTCTGGAGCCGATGATAAAGCTAAAATTGTACCAGCAATTAAATTCTCTTTAGAAGAAGCTTTAGAGTATATTCAGAAAGATGAGTATGTTGAGGTTACACCAAACTTCTTGCGTTTACGAAAAATCTATTTAACAGAAGTAGATCGTAAACGAAACAAAACTATATAACATGGAATTCTTAGGAGTTTCATGGGTAGAGTGGGTTGGTTATGCCGCAATGGCAACCGTTTTAATCTCATTCTTAACGAAATCTGTAAATAAATTACGAATAGTAAACTCCTTTGGGTGTTTACTATTTGTGTTTTATGGGGTTTTACTTGAGCCGATATCTAAACCTATAATTATTACGAATCTAGCTATATTGTGTATTAATATTTATTATTTAATTAAGAATAAAAGTTAGAATAACTTGCCTTTATATGTTTGGAATCATGGGTTTTAGAACAGAAAACTCATAAACGCAAAATGATTTTGTATATTTGATTGCTACATTGAATTGTAGGAAAATAATAATTGCTTTACAGCGTTTATAAGATATACGCGACATTTAAGCACTACATGAATGGAAAATATATATTAATTGAAAAAATTAATACAATATATAAACAGTAAGGTTTTAGTAAAAGTAGCCTCATTGCAAACTGCCTCAGTATTAACCAGAATAATAGCCGGGATATTTACCTCTAAGGCTATTGCTATATTTATTGGCGCTGAAGGTTTGGCTTTAATTGGTAACTTACGAAACTTTGTTAGTGCTTTTCAAACTATTGCAACATTTGGTTTTTATAAAGGTGTTGTAAAATATATCGCAGAATTTAAAGACAATACTTTACAGCTTAGTAAAACACTTTCTACGGTTTATTATGCTGGTTTTATTTCGACCATTATTGTTTCCTTTTTTTGCTATTTTAATGCAGAGTGGATCAACGATATTATATTTCCGACTTACAATGACTATGCTTATGTTATCAGGATTTTTGCGATAGTACTTCCTTTTTATGCTTTAAATGTATTTTCATTTTCTATAATGAATGGGTTTTCAAAGTATAAAATTCTTATCATTATAAATATTATTGGTCAGATCCTTAGTGTATCTATTGCACTGCTTTTAATTTATCAAAATAAGATTGACGGGGCTTTAATATCAGTAGTAATAGCTGAATCTTTAATATTCTTAATCACTCTAGTTGGTATAGTTAACAGAAAGAGTTTAGTAAGCCAAATAAAGATTAGTAATGTAAGCTATGATATATTTAAAAAAATGAGTCCATACTCTTTAATGGCACTCTTTACAGCTGTTTTGTTGCCGTTTGTTGCTATTGCTATTAGGTCTTATATAATAGATAATATAGGATATAAAGATGCTGGTTTTTGGGAGGCTATGACAAGAATATCAAGCTATTATTTAATGTTTATTAGCTCTTTAATTGTATTGTATTTGCTACCAAGATTTTCTGAAATTAAAGGTGTAAAGGCATTTAGAAGAGAAGTGTTAAGTTTTTATAAAACCATAATACCAATTTTATTTATTGGTTTATTATTAATTTATTTATTAAGACATGTTATTGTTTTAGCTATTTTTTCTGAAGAATTTGAACCCGTTGAAGACTTGTTTTTATGGCAACTGTTAGGGGATTTTGTGAAAGTTTTATCTATCATAATAGCTTATCAGTTTTTAGCAAAAAAAATGTTTTGGCATTATATCTTAACCGAAGCTTTTCTTGTTGTTATATTGTATACTACAAGTGTTTATTTTATCGATTTATATGATAGTGTAAAAGGTGCGGTAGTTGCACATTTTGTTAGTTATATAATGTATTATGGTATTATATTGCTTATTTTCGGAAGTTCTCTTTTTGGTTTAGATACAGGTGAAAAGTTATTTAAAGACAATTAATTAATATTTTGATGTTTAATGAATTGCTTAAAAATATTAGAAAGAATAAGCTTGTTAAAGTTGCTTCTATAAATTCATTAAGCGTTTTTGTTAGATTAATTTCAGGGTTTGCCATATCGAAATTCATGGCCATATATATCGGGCCATCAGGAATGGCAATTTCAGGAAATTTATCAAACTTCTTACAATCTATTCAAAGCCTGTCTTCATTAGGGGTAAAGAACGGAATAATTAAATATGTTTCTGAGTGTAAGGAAGATAAAAGTCAATTTAAAAATGTTGTTTCTTCTGGCTTTATAATTTCTATTTGTATCGGGTTTTTATTATCAGTCGTTCTTTTTTTATTTGCAAATTCATTTAGCTTTTTAGTATTTGATTCTATTTCATATTCATTTTTATTTAGAGTATCTGCTTTAATAATGCCTTTTTTTACGGTACATGTATTTTTCATTGCTGTAATAAGCGGTTTAAAGAAAGTAACTGATTTAGTTATAATAAACATTGTGGCATATTTGAGTTCTGCAATATTGATTATTTCGCTAATGAATATAAATCAATTAGAAGGTGCGCTTTTAGCAATAGTTATAACTCCTATTCTCTTGTTTTGTTCACTTTTTTTTAAGTATAAATTATTGAAAGAAATTATTCAAAATATAAGTCTTTTTCCTGTTTATAGAAATTTTTTTAAAAAAATAACTTCATTTTTTTCTATGACGTTGTTTTCAGGTATCATGTTTCCGTTTCTTTTTTTACTCATAAGAAGTTACATTATTGATAATGTAGGCACAGAAGAAGCTGGATATTGGGAAGCTATGCGAAAAATCTCTGGCTATTATATGATGTTCGTTTATACATTATTTGAAATTTATCTATTACCTTTATTGTCTGAAAACAAGAGCAGGATGGGTTTCAAGACTATAGTGTTTGGTTTTTATAAGTCGTTGTTGCCATTTGTTTTTATAGGGTTTTTGGTGATTTTTATATTAAAATTTACAATTGTAAAATTAATTTTAACTGATGAGTTTTTGCCAATGAATGAGTTGTTTATATGGCAATTAGTTGGGGATTTTTTTAGAATTATTTTTCTAACTATTTCTTATCAGTTTTTAGCAAAAAAACTGATAAAGTATTATATCACATGCGAAATTGTCTACATGGCTCTCCTGTATTTTTTTAGCAGGTTTTTTATAGATTATTTTGGCGTTTTGGGGGCTGTTAAGGCACATGCTATAAGTAGTTTTCTTTACATGTTGCTGCTTTTTTTTGTATTTAGAAAGGAATTTTTTGGAAAAGATGAGGAACTTGTTTAGTATAAAGAATAAGTTAATTAGTGCAGAGCTTATGTTTTTTGCAGCTATTGCTATTTCTTTTTTATTTGAATTTGTGTTTGGTAAATTTCAAATTCATAGAATATTAAATTTTGTTGAAAATTTTTTATTTGCCCTATTATTAGTTCTACCCATGTATTTAATAAAAGGAAAAAAAATAAAAAAGTATTATTTTCTAATTTCATTTTTATTTTTTAACATTATTTTATTTATCGAAACTTCTTATTATTATGTTTTTAATGTAAACATATCTCCATCGTCAATTTATGTTTTTTTAGAGACAAATTATATTGAGGCGAGTGAGTTTTTGTCTTTTTATATAAACGAATATTTAATTCTTTATGGTTTACTGTTATGTTTATTAATTGTAAGCGTATTTTTTATTAAAAGAGTAGATGTTAAATATGAGAATAGTTTTTTATCAAAAAGAATACAGGTGTTTTTTTGTATATTGATACTTTTTATAATTATAAAGGAAACAGTTTTAAGACACCAAAACTTACCATATTTAGTATTGAAATCCTTCTATGTTGTTTATTATGAGTCAGGTGTTATAAATTCAGATGTTTATCATACAGATACAGGAAAATTTAAAAATGTAAAAGTTTCTAATAATAGAAATAATAAATTATATGTTATTGTTATTGGGGAGTCAACAACAAGCAGGAATATGTCTTTATATGGCTATAATAGAACCACAAATCCATTATTATCTAGACAGAAAGATCTTAGTGTTTTTGATAATGTTATTAGTCCTCATGCTGGAACTACTGCATCAATAACCAAGTCATTGAGTTTAAAAAATTTTGAAAACTCAAGTATGAGTTTTGAAGGGTCAATTATGCAACTGTTAAATGCAGCTAATTATGATACTTATTGGATTTCTAATCAACAGCCAGTTGGTTTTGCAGAAACGGATATAACAAAAATTGTATACGCTAATCGAAATAAAATCTATTTAAACACAGAAGGTACTGAAGAGTTTAATCAATATGATGATGTTATTTTTGATCAAATTGATAGTGTTATAAGTGAAGAGTCTGATACTAATAAGGTGTTGTTTATACATATTCAAGGAAATCATTTTTATTACAAAAATAGATATCCCGATTCATTTAATGTTTTTAAAGAAAATCAAAAACTCACAGTAGCAACAAAACAAAACGAGTTTAATATTATTAACGAGTACGACAATGCAGTAGTTTACAATGATTTTATAATTAATAAAATCATTAACAAGGTTAAAAATAAGAAAACAGAAAGCTTCTTATTATATTTTTCAGACCATGGAGAAGAAGTTTACCATACTATAAAATTTGCAGGTCATAATGATGATGTAGGTACTTTGCCTATGTTTCAAATTCCTTTTCTTTTGTGGAGATCTAAAAACTACATTGAAAAAAACAATATCCAGATTGATCTAGAACGTGGTTATATGACTGATGATTTATTTCATAGTATCGCTGATTTGTGTGCAGTAAATAATATTAATGTAGATTTAGAAAGAAGTATTTTTAGTAATAAATTTAAGGAAAGAAAAAGGGTTATTTTAGGCAATAAGGATTATGATTCGCTTTTAAGTATTGAGAATAATAGAAAAAAATAGTTATGAAAGTATGTATAGTTTCTCCATCATTAGGTTTAGGAGGGGCAGAGCGCTCTGCAGCAATGCAATCTATAATGCTTTCTGAATTAGGGTATGAAGTTCACATTGTTTTAATTTCTAATTTAAATTCTTTTCAATACAAAGGAGTTCTCTTTAATTTGGGAGCACTAAAAGATAAGAGTAACACTTTTTTCGATAAGATAAAACGAATTATTCTACTTAGAAAATATTTAAAAAAGAATAAGTTCGATTTTATTATAGATAATAGGATGCGAACTAATAGCATTATTAATGAAATAGGGATATGTAAGTATGCTTATAGAAAATTTAAGACGCTTTACGTTATACATAGTTCTTCATATAAAAATGAAGTTAGAAAAAATTTGTTGATAAAGAAATGGTTGCTAAAACAGGCCTATAGAATTATAGTAGTGAACCCTAGATTACTTCAATTGATAGGTGAATTTCATTGCAGTAAGAAAATGGTTTGTATTGAAAATGCTGTAGACTTAGATGCAATAAAGTCAAAAAGCAAAGAATCGTTAAATATTTCGTTTCCCTACATTTTATTTTGTGGTAGATTAGAAGAAGTTTGTAAAAACATTAGTTTATTAATAAATGCTTATGCGCTATCAGGAATTTATAAAAGTGGTATAAAATTAATAATTTTAGGAGATGGTGATGATAAAGAAGGATATGAACAATTAGTTGTTAGTTTAAATATTCAAGATTATGTTCTGTTTGAGTCATTTACATCAAACCCATTTGTGTACATGAAACATGCCATTTGTACTGTTTTAACTAGTTTTTATGAAGGGTTTGGTTTGGTTTTAATTGAGTCTTTGGCAACGGGAACACCAGTTGTGGCTATTAATTGTGAAACAGGACCGTCAGAAATTATTCAACATAATAAGAATGGGTTGCTTTTAGAAACTTACGATGTAAATGAGCTCGCAATAGCTTTGAAAAGAATTTGTAGTAATAAAAATCTCATAGATAAATTCAATAAAAATGCTTTTACAAGTGTTCAAAAATTTAGCAAAGTAGAAATAGCTAAAAAGTGGCAAGCTGTTTTTGAAACTTAAAACAATTAAATTTTATAAAATATTTTTTTGAAAGGGTTTTTTATTATTTAAAAGTGCTTAAATCTATATTTAGAAATCTTAGCAGTTTTTTAATATTTAGCATCAGTTTTATGAAAAATGTATTCCTTTTTAATAAAAAAAGTTGCTTTCTATTTAAATTGTCTTTATCAATTTTATCAATATATTCATTTGCTTTTTCAGTATTACCAGCTATTTTATACTGAATTGCAATAGAGTATCTATTTAAGTCCAAATAAACTTTTAACGCCTTACTTTTTTTGGAGACAGCTTCGTATTTGTCTAAATTTAAAAAAATCCGAGCATTTGTATTTGAATTAGAAATTCTATTATCTGCGCCTAAATTATGAATGGCACTAGGTTTGTTGGAAAAAGCAACCTTATATTTAAGGGCTATTCTAATCCAGAGATCTGTATCTTCACCTGCACCAAGGGTTATGTTTTCATCAAAATAACCAATATCATTAATTATTTTTTCGGGAATCATGACAGCAGAAGTCCAAGCAATACAGTTTATAGTACTTGATTCAAAAAAATCATCTACTATGCCTTTCCAATTATTTTTTTGTGGTATGTTTTTGTAAACCGACTTAATAAATGTTTTTCGGTATTGCTTTGTATAGGCTTTACAATACATACCGCAGTTTGGAAAGCTTTCATATAATTCCTTTAAATCTTCTAAATGATTATTAAGCCATATGTCATCAGCATCTAAAAAGACAATAAGTTTTGCATTTGCCTTTTTAATTCCAAAATTTCTAGCATGAGAAACACCCTTATTTTTTATAGAATATAATAGTATTCTATTGTCATTAATAGTTTTAACTTCATGGCAGCTGCTGTCAGTAGATCCATCGTTAACTACTATAACCTCAAAATCTTGCATGCTTTGTTTAAGAATGCTTTTAATAGTAGATTCGATATGTTTTTCTTTATTGTAAAGCGGAATTACAATTGAGAAAAAAGGTTTTTTTAACATATTATTTGTTATTCAAATCTTCAAAGCAGATGTATAATACTTTGTAAAATTGGAGTAAAATCATATTTGGATTATTACCAACTAAGTTTTTCTTCAAAAAAGGTTTAAAAATTGGGAACAAAAAGCGTAGTAAGTAATGTAACCTAAGTTTTTTTAAAACCACATATATAGAAAGTAGTTTGTTACTGTGTATAGACAATTTATCTGCATTAAAGAGCCAAATTAAATTTTTAATTGCTTCTTCAATTTTATCCAAATAATGTATGCTTTTTTCAATGCCTAAGTGATATACTTCATTGTTTATGTGCAGAATATTGATACTATTTTGTTTCAATAGTGACGCAAAATAATTATCTAAACCATAACCCTTTCTGTTAATTTTTGAATTGATTTTATTAAAAACATCCTTTTTAATAATAAAATTTGCAGAAATAATAACTTGATAAGGTTTCGAATTCCTTATATCAGCATTAACCTCTTCATATGTTTTGCCATATTTCCATCGCAAAATAAAATCACTTTCTGGTTTTGTTCTAGTGTATGCGAAACCCCCATATATTGCTTGATGACCTAATGTTATTTTTTTTATATAAATTTCAATGAAATCTTTTAATTTGGGAAAAACATCAGCATCCAAAAACAAAAGCCAATTGTAAGAGGCTGCGTCTGATAATAGTTGCCTTGTTTGGGTTCTGCCAAGATTATTATTTGATATTATACTTTTCGTAAACGATAAGGTTTCAATAGTCGATTTGTTTTTCTCTACATACTTGTTAGATCCATCTTCACAGTAAATAATTTCAAATTTGATTTTAGATGCGCTTGCTTGTTTATGAATTTCACATACTAACTTAGAAATATTATAATTAAATACTGGAATTAATATCGAAAACATAGTTAGTTTTTACGTTGTACCACCTCATAAACTTGATTTTCATCGCATTTTAAAGTCTTGCTTGGATATTTTAGAAGTAGCGCATAATCGTGCGTAGCCATTAAAATGGTATTGCCATTTTTGTTTATGTCTTGAAGTACTTCCATAACTTCAATACTAGTTTGTGGGTCTAAATTTCCAGTAGGCTCATCGGCAAGGATAAGCTCTGGGTTGTTTAGTAAAGCTCTTGCTATGGCAACACGCTGTTGCTCGCCACCAGAAAGCTCGTGAGGGAATTTAAAACCTTTAGTTTTCATATCCACTTTAGTTAAAACTTCCTCTACGCGCGTTTTCATTTTGTCTTTGTCTTTCCAACCTGTGGCTTTTAAAACAAAAAGTAAATTATCATTAATCGTTCTATCATTTAGTAATTTAAAATCTTGGAAAACGACGCCTAACTTACGTCGTAAATAAGGAATGTCTTTCTCTTTTAAATTTTTTAAATTAAAATCTACAATATGTCCTTCACCTTCGGTTAAAGGTAAATCGCCATAAAGTGTTTTCATGAAACTACTTTTTCCTGTACCCGTTTTTCCTATTAAATACACAAAATCGCCTTTGTTAATTTCTACATTAACATCAGAAAGCACTAG
This sequence comes from Algibacter sp. R77976, assembly GCF_044594645.1. Lineage (GTDB taxonomy): Bacteria > Bacteroidota > Bacteroidia > Flavobacteriales > Flavobacteriaceae > Algibacter_B. The sequence goes on along the minus strand of NZ_CP138989.1, from coordinate 3,736,660 downwards.
ACTTTCACCTTGAAATATAGAAGCGTCTTTTAACTGTAAAATAGAATTTGACATAAATTATACGAAGATTTTTTGATCTGTTGTAAATGTATTATTTAAAACTTAAAAGTAAAAGCTAAACGCAAAAAGTTTGAAATAGTTGTTAGAAATACCCAAAGTTTCTGATATTATTTTTTCATTTATTTCTAAAACTAGAAAACAAGAAACGAAAAGTTTAATATAATTTCAACTAAAACTTCAAGCTTCAGTCTTCTGTCTCCAAAGTTTTCCAACATTTAATAACCCTGTTTATAATTATGGCACGATTATTACGTTATAGGATTTATATTAATTTATCTTTGATTTTTAATTTAAAAATGAATCCTAAAATGGCTAAAAAAAGTATCGTTTCATTAGTAATTGCTATAAGTTTTAGTTTTCAAATCTTTGCTCAGCAATCTGCAACTTATACAAGTGGTTTAGTTGATTATCAAAAAGCTTTGTCGCTTTACAATAACCAGCAGTACCAAGCAGCACAGTCTATGTTCAGCAATGTTAAAAAGACTGCCCAAGAAGATATCTTACAATCTAATTGTGCTTACTATATAGCCAATTGTGCGGTAAGATTAAACCAACAAAATGCAGATCAATTAATAGAAGATTTTGTAAAAGAATATCCAACAAGTACAAAAAAGAATACTGCGTATGTTGATGTTGCCGATTACTATTTCGAGAATTCAAAATATGCTTATGCTAGAAAATGGTATAATAAAGTAGACGAAGGTTCTTTAGGTAAAAAAGAACTAGATAAATTCTATTTTAATAATGGCTATACAGCTTTTACAACAAAACAATATAAGGATGCCAAAAAGTATTTAAGTAAAGTTAAAAGTTCTCCTGAGTATGGCTCGCAGGCTAAATATTATATTGGTTTTATGGCTTATGAAGGTGATGATTATGATAGAGCCAACGAGTATTTCGAGCAAGTAAGCGACCAAGAACGTTACAAAGAAAAGCTATCGTATTATCAAGCAGATTTAAATTTTAAACTTGGAAAGTTTGATGAAGCCATTGCATTGGCTAAAGAAAGAATAACCGATAGCGATGAATCGGAAGTGTCTGAGCTTTCTAAAATTATAGGAGAGAGTTATTTTAACTTAGAAAAATATGCTGAAGCTATTCCATATTTAACCGAATATAAAGGTAAAAGAGGGAAGTGGACCAATACCGATTTTTATCAGTTAGGATATGCGTACTACAAGCAAAAAGATTACGAGAATGCTATTTCAGAATTCAATAAAATTGTAGGCGGTAGCAATGCTATTGCGCAAAACGCATATTACCATTTAGGAGAAAGTTATGTGAATCTTGATAAAAAGCAAGAGGCTTTAAATGCGTTTAGAAATGCGTCGCAAATGGATTTTGATTTAAAAATTCAAGAAGATGCCTGGTTAAACTATGCAAAGATTAGTTATGAAATTGGGAACCCGTACCAATCTGCACCACAGGTTTTAGCAGGTTATTTAGAAAAATATCCAGAAACTAGTTACAAAGAAGAGATTGAAACACTTTTAATAGATTCTTATATTACATCAAAAAATTATAAAGAAGCTTTAAAACTACTAGAAAGTAAAAAGAGTTTCGAAAATAAAATAGCATACCAGAAAGTAGCTTTTTATAGAGGTTTAGAATTGTATAATGAGGGAAATTATCAAGAAGCAGCATCACTTTTTGATGCATCCTTAAAAGAATCTCAAGATCAAAATTATACAGCTAGAGCGACATTTTGGAAAGCAGAGACCGATTACAATTTAACAAATTATGATGATGCGTTAATTGGTTTTAAGCAGTTTGAGCAACAAACAGGAAATGCAACAACTCCCGAACTAGAAAACCTTGATTATAATTTAGCATATACCTATTTCAAATTAAAAAACTACGGAAAGGCTACTGAGCATTTCAATAATTTTATTTCAAATAAAAGAGATGATAAGGTAAGATTGAATGACGCGTATTTGCGTTTAGGTGACGGGCATTTTGTATCAAGCCAATATCAAAGCGCAATTTCAGCTTACGAAAACGCTATTAAATTAAATAAAATAGATTCAGATTATCCTGCATTTCAAAAAGCAATAAGTATTGGTTATGCAGGCGAGACATCAAATAAAATTAAAGCCTTAGAAGAATTTATTTCAGCATACCCAAAATCTAAATTAAGAGACGATGCGCTATATGAACTGGGCAATTCTTATGTAAAAGCTAACAACATAGACAAAGCTATGAAGGCTTACGATCAATTAAGTGGCGAATACAGAATGAGTTCGTTTGTGCCAAAAGCATTACTGAGACAAGGTTTAGTGTATTATAACGGCGCTGAAAACGAACGTGCATTAACTAAATTTAAAAAAGTAGCAGGCGATTATCCAGGAACGCCAGAAGCAGTTCAGGCGGTTTCTACAGCGCGATTAATTTATATCGACTTAGGTCGTGTAGACGATTATGCAAATTGGGTAAGGCAATTAGATTATGTTGAAGTTACCGATGTAGATTTGGATAATACTACTTATGAATCTGCCGAAAAACAATATTTAGACAATAATACAGATAAAGCTATAAAGCAATTTAATGGGTATTTAAATCAATTCCCAAATGGTTTACACGCATTACAATCTCATTTTTATGTCGCGCAACTCTACTATAAAAAGGATTTGTTAGAAAACGCAGCGCCACATTATAAGTATGTTACAGATGCAAGCAATAACGAATTTACAGAAGAAGCTTTAACGCGCTTATCTCAATTTTATTTAGAAAGTAAAAGTTGGAACAAGGCGATGCCTATTTTAAAGCGTTTGGAAGCAGAAGCAAATTATCCGCAGAATGTTGTATTTGCACAATCAAATTTAATGAAAGCGAATTACCAATTAGAGAATTATAATGAAGCAGTTGCTTATGCCGAAAAAGTTTTAAGCAGTTCTACTATCGATAATAGAATTAAAAGTGACGCACACATTATTATCGCTCGTTCCGCAATAAAAACTGGAGATGAAGCTAAAGCAAAAACTGCTTATGCAAATGTAGAACGTGTTGCTACAGGAGAAACTGCGGCAGAAGCCTTGTATTATAATGCTTATTTTAAAAATAAAGAAGGGCAATACAAATCTTCAAATACTTCAGTTCAAAAATTAGCTAAAGATTTTTCAGGATATAAATATTATAGTGCCAAAGGTTTAGTGTTAATGGCTAAGAATTTTTATGCTTTAAACGATGCTTTTCAAGCCACATATATTTTAGAAAGTGTTATCCAAAATTTTCCTGAGTTTGACGATGTGGTTTCAGAAGCACAAACGGAGCTTAGTAAAATTAAAAGAGAAGAAGCTAAAACAAATTCATCAATTGTACCAGAATAAAAAAAGTTCACAGTTGTAGTATTCAGTCACAGTAATAAAATTAAAATGTCATGCTGAGCGCAGTCAAAGCATCTCATCAATCAATATTTAAAAATCAAAAAAGATAATAGTATGCGTAAGAACATAAAAAATATATTCACTTTTGTTCTTTTATTAAGTATAAGCTTAGGCTTTGCTCAAAGAACACAAAACGATACCATAAACACAGGTGTTATTGATGTTGTAAAACCATATGCACCAACAATTTCTGATGCTTTTAAGGTTAAGGAAGTACCATCTTTAGATGATGAAACTACCGAAACAAAAAAAGCTATTAAGTATAATATTTTCTCATTCCCAGTAGCTTCAACCTTTACACCAGCAAAAGGAAAAGCGGCAGTTGTAGAAAAGCGCGCACCAGTAAAGTTATTCGATAATTATGCTACCTTAGGTGTGGGTACATATACTACAATTTTAGGTGAAGTTTATTTAAATCATGCCATTAGCAGAAATGAAAGTATTGGAGGTTATGTTAGTCATCATTCATCGGCAGGAGGTATTGAAGGTGTAGATTTTGATGATAATTTTTCCGATTCAAAAATTAACCTGAATTACTCAAGCCGTTTACGAGATTTAGCGTGGAATGTAGAAGCGGGTTTTCAGCATCAAATGTACAATTGGTATGGTGTTCCAGAATCTCAAATAGCACAAGCAAAAGCTAACAATATTGATACTGGTCATTCGTTTTTCGATGCGCATTTTGGAGGTGATATTACTTTCGAAGATACCTATATTAATTCCGGAAGTTTCTTTTTTAGACGTTTTGGCGATAATCAAGGTTCTGGAGAAAATAGATTTATAGCTAAAGCAAAAGTAGATGTGCCTATTAATGATGTAGAAATTTCAACCGATTTTAAAATTGATTATTTAGGTGGTGCTTTCGATAGAAACTACATTACAACAGATGCCTTAGATTACGGCAATTTTCAAATAGGATTATCGCCAACTTTCGAGTTAAAACAAGACGATTTAACCGTTAACTTAGGTGCGTCCTTATATTATTCTAACGATAAAGCATCAGGAGATAATAACATATATGTGTATCCAAATATAAGCGCAACATATAGATTGGTTAATGATGTATTGATTGCTTACGGAGGTATAAAAGGCGATTTAATTCAGAACTCTTATTACGATTTTGCGAATGAGAATCCATTTGTGTCACCAACATTGTTTATTCGTCCAACCGATCAATTATACAATGCTTACGTAGGTTTAAAAGGTAAATTGTCTAGCAATATGAGCTATAATGTTAGCGGACGTTACATTGCAGATAGAAACAAAGCATTATACCGTAATAACGAGATTACATTAACTAGCGAAGATTACACCTATGGAAACTCATTCGGAATTGTTTACGATGATATTCAAACCTTTGGCGTAGCTGGAGAAATTAATGTAGACGTTAATCGTAATTTTAAATTAGGTATTAAAGCGGAGTATTTTAGTTATTCTACCGACGATGAAGCCGAAGCTTGGAATTTACCAGACATAAAAGGGTCTCTGTTTTTAGACTATCAAATAGACGAAAACTGGTTTGCAGGTGCTAATGTATTTTACATTGGAGAACGTAAAGATCAATTCTCTTTAAACGATGGTTTTACTGTTACATCACCATTTACAGTAAATCTAGAGAGTTTTTTCGATGCCAATGCACACGTTGGTTATCATATAAACGAGCAATTTTCGGTTTATGCAAAAGCAAATAATATCGCTAACAACGCTTACCAAAAATGGCAGAATTTTCCAGTACAAAGCATTCAGTTTTTAGCTGGCGCTACTTATAAGTTTGATTTCTAAATTCCTGCGAATGCAGGAATCTCATCAAGCAAAACTAATATTAATTTTAGTGGTTTGGGCGTTACCTTTTTCTCATGCCTACAAGGTTTTCAAAACCTTGTAGGATCGTAAAAGGTCAGGCTTTTCGCTACAAGTCCTCGCACTTCCTTCGTCAGGCTGTGGGCTATCCGCTGCAATCCTTGCCTGCCGGCAGGCAGGCTTAACGCGGGCTTGCACAAAGGTCATGCTAAAGAAGCTAGCTAATTTTAAAACATCAAGTTTAAGTTTTTAACTAATTTTGTATTCCTATTTAAAAACAATCAATGATTAAAAATTTAGTCATCATAGCATCATTATTACTATCAATACATTCATTTTCTCAAAATCTTGAATGCTGTAAAACTATTTCTGAAGTGAAAAAGTATATTGTTGGCGACTGGAAATTAGAAGGTGATTCTAAAAATGTAGTATATAGATTTAGTTTTTCCAAAACTAAAGGTTTTATTGAGGTGCTTCAAGAAATGAATTTACCTCCAAAAGCAGTAAAGACTAGAGAGAATGACATCATTATTAACGACCATGAGATTTTTAATATACAATCAAAGCAAGGTCATTATTTTATCGAGATACAAAGTTTATATTACGAAATAAAAGAACAAATTTTGGTGTTGAACGATACTAATTTCATTTATGGTAGTGGAGATTCTAAGCATGTATTTATAAGAGATAAGAGTTAAGCTTTTATTCTAGCCAAATAATCAAAATGTTCACCTTCCAAAACCAATTCACATTGCAATCCAATAGTTTCGCAGGCTAATTTCAAACTTTCAAAGTCTAGATACAACCATTTCATAGGTGTTTCTTTTTCACCTTTATAAGATAAAAAATAATCCAGCTCGCCGTAATAGCCAGCATTCATATCCATCCAATAACCACCATCTTCATCTTCAAACATATATTTAATGTCTGATGAGTCTATTAAAATCTGTCCACCAGAATTTAAAAGTGTTTTTAAATGCGTTAGGTATTTTGAGACTTGAGTAGTTTCTTGAAAAATACCTGTACCATTCATTAAAAGTAGAATCGTATCAAATGTTTCGGTTTCATCTAAAAGGGCAATGGTTTGGGTGTTTAAAACACCACGTTGTTTAGCAACTTCATTGGCACCTTTGGAGATATCAATAGCTTTAACCTTAAAACCCTTTTCTTGTAAATACAAGCTATGACTACCAGAGCCGCAACCAACATCTAAAACCGAACCTTTACATAGTTTTAAAGCTTTTTGTTCGAGCTTAGGCATGTCTTTAAACTCACGAAATAAATAGGGTAGTGGTAAAGTATCTTCATCAGAAATATTAGTTGAGGTTGTAATATCCTCGTTATAATTTCCGTTTTGATAATCTAATAAAGCTTTCCCGAAAAGGTCTTTCATCAATAATACTATTTGGTTATTCCCTCAAAGTAAGGAATCTTTAATTATTCTATTTTCATTTCCGCGAAAGCGAAAAATCACATTCTTAAAAGTTGTTACACAGAGTCTAAAATAAGATATTCAGAGACTTATTTTTGTGAGTTTAAATATTGATACAATCATATTAACTTAGAACCTCTCCGTGAAACTCTATGGTTCTCTGTGTTACTCTGCGAAATAATCATAATAAATACTATTTTTACACCATGCAAGACATTATAAATAATCTTCCAAAGCTCGCCAAAGATAAACATAACGAGAATAAAAAATTCTTTACGAAGCTAAAAAAGAAAGCACCAAAAAACTTAGACTATATCATGCAAGATTTGCATGAACAAGAGTTTGAGCATACCGATTGTTTAGAGTGTGCAAACTGTTGTAAAACTACAGGGCCTTTGTTTACAGATAAGGATGTTGATAGAATTGCAAAGCATTTTAGAATGAAAACTCAGCAATTTATTAGCCAGTTTTTACGCGTTGATGAGGATAACGATTATGTTTTACAATCTGTACCTTGTACGTTTTTAGGAGCCGATAATTACTGTTCTATTTATGATGTTAGGCCAAAAGCTTGCAGAGAATTTCCACATACCGATAGAAAAAAGTTTCAGCAAATTTCAAATCTTACTTTGAAAAATGTAGCTGTTTGCCCGGCAGCATTCAATATAGTTGAAGCCATGAAGGAAAGAATAAAATAGAAATTTATTCTTTCTAAAACACCTGCAAATAAACTATGCGTGCATAGTTTATTTTAAAATTGTATATTTATTGACTAAACTTTTACAATTTTGGAAACTATTCTAAACTATTTTGAAACCATTCCAACCCACCACAGAGCATTAATTTTAATTGGAGGTTTAACCTTTTTCTGGATACTGGAAGGTATTGTGCCTTTAATAGGGTTTAAATATAAAAAATGGAAACACGCTATTCCAAATATTTTTTTCACCTTAACAACCGTTCTTGTTAATTTACCTTTGGCCTTTTTGTTTTTAAAATCTTCAGATTGGGTTATGGCTAACAATTTTGGAATTCTAAATTGGTTGCCAGAAATGCCTATTTGGTTATACGGTATTCTTGGTGTGTTTTTAATAGATTTTATTGGCGCGTATTTACCTCATTTAATAGAGCATAAAGTAAAACCACTATGGATGGTGCATTTGGTTCATCATTCCGATCATAATGTAGATGCAACTACTGCAAACAGGCATCATCCTTTAGAGAGTGTTATACGCTATGTATTTACTCTGGCCGGAATTTTTATTGTAGGTACACCTATTGCTTTAGTGTTTTTATATCAGTCATTATCATTAGTAGCAACACAATTTAATCATGCTAATATCCAACTTCCTAAAAAGGTTGATAAATTGCTTAGCTACGTTATTGTGTCTCCAGATATGCATAAAGTACATCATCATTATAAAATGCCATATACAGATTCTAACTACGGAAATATTTTTTCGATTTGGGATAGACTTTTCGGAACGTATAAAGAACTAGATACCGATAAAATTATTTACGGCGTTGATGTTTTTCCGAATGAAGAAGATAACGGAAAAATTAAAAACTTACTAATTCAACCTTTTCAGAAATACCAAAAGCCAACTTCGTTTGAAAATGAAATTTAGCCATTTTCAATATCACTAATATGGTGTTCTAGCGCTTTAACTGATATTTGAATTTCTTTTATTAAAAGTGCTAAAGAAATAATTAATAGAATAAGAGCTAAACCAAATATCCAAATGGCAAGAGTATTAAGTTTAATATAAATTAAGAACATGGTAATTACACAAAACAAAAGACTGGTAATACCTGTAATTTGCATCGCTTGAGTAAGGTAAAGACGTAGTTTTAGGTTTTTAATTTGCTCTATTAACCGTTCATCTCTTTGTTTTAAATATTTGTCATGCAAGTTTCTAATAATTGCAGCATAGGCTATAAACCTATTGGTGTATGCGAGCATAATCAAAGATATTGCAGAAAATAAAAGGGCAGGGGTGGTAAGTGTTAGTTCTTCCATGAGGTTTATCTTTTCAAAGTGCTAAATTATAAATAACGTTTTGTTATTTGGTATTTTTAAATTGGTATTTTATCTTTCAGCATGCAAGAAGACTTCCTACATTATATTTGGAAACATAAAAAATTTCGAATTAATAATTTAAAAACAACATCTGGAGAGCCTATTTTAGTAACTTCAGTTGGTCAGCATAATTTTAATTCGGGTCCAGATTTTTTTAATGCTAAACTAAAAATAGGAGAGCAGTTATGGGCTGGTAATGTTGAAATTCATATTAAATCTTCCGATTGGTTTTTGCATAATCACGAGCAAGACAAAGCTTATGATAATGTTATTCTTCATGTAGTTTGGGAAGATGATACTGAGGTGTTTAGAAAAAACAACACTATAATTCCAACATTAATTTTGAAAGATGTTGTAGATGAGTCACTACTTAACAATTATAAAAAACTCTTTTCAAAAGACGGCAAATGGATAAATTGTGAAAACGATTTTGCTACCACAGATGATTTTATTCTAGGTAATTGGTTAGAACGCTTGTATTTTGAGCGTTTAGAACGTAAATCTGAAACAATCCAAACCCTTTTGGAAGAGTCTAAAAACGATTGGGAAGCTGTATTTTTTAAAATGCTAACTAAAAACTTTGGGTTAAAAGTAAACGGCGATTCATTTTTTAGTTTAGCTAATGCTCTAGATTTTTCAATAATTAGAAAAACACAATCAAAACCCGAAGTTTTAGAAGCTTTACTGTTTGGTCAAGCAGGTTTGTTAGAAGACGATATTGAGGGCGCTTATTACTTAAGGTTGGTAAAAGAGTATCAATTTTTAAAGCAAAAGTTCAAACTAACAAACTCGAATGTATTACCCATTCAGTTTTTTAGATTGCGTCCACCAAATTTTCCAACTATAAGGTTGTCCCAATTAGCCGCTGTATATAACAAACACCAAAATTTATTTTCTAAAATAATCGAGAGTAATAATTTAGAAGATTTCTATGAACTTTTTAAAGTATCAACTTCAGAGTTTTGGAAAACCCATTACACGTTTCAAAAGGAGTCTAAAGCTTCAACTAAAACGCTTTCAAAATCATTTGTAGACTTATTACTTATCAACACTATTCTTCCAATTAAATTTAGCTACGCCAAGCAAAAAGGTCTAGAAATAGATTCAGAAATAATAAAAATTGCTTCGCTTTTAGCTTCAGAAAAAAATAGTATTGTGACTGCGTTTAATGGTTTGCGAAAAGTATCTAAATCATCATTAACTTCTCAAGCGTTAATTCAGCTTAAAATAGAATATTGCGATAAAAATAGGTGTTTAAAGTGTGCTATAGGAAACTCTCTAGTCAACAAATAAGGCTTTAAGTTTTTAAACTAAAAAAGGAAATCTTAAATTGCAGCATGAACAATATTTATAAACCCTTATTGTTTTTTCAAAAGCACGGATATTATGTTTGCCAACGTATAGCCGACCGTTTTGGAATTAGAGCCAAAGTAGTTAGAACGTCCTTTATGTATTTAACCTTTGTTACTGTTGGTTTTGGTTTTGCAGTTTATCTGTTTTTAGCCTTTTGGATGCGTATTAAAGATTTGGTTTATACTAAACGTTCATCTGTTTTTGATTTATGAGTAACCCATTAATAAAATTTTTTAGAACAAAAATTTATACAGCCATTTTTCTACTGGTTGTTATTATGCTTATTGGGGTTTTTGGTTATATGATGATTTCTGACTATTCATTAGTCGATGCGCTTTATATGACTGTAATTACCATGACCACAGTTGGTTTTGGTGAGGTTGTTCCGTTAGACGACCAATCTAAAATTTTCACCATATTCTTAATTTTAGCAAGTGTTGTAATAGTAGGTTATGCTTTATCTATAATTACAGAATACATTTTAAGTAAAAATGATGTTGAAGAATTAAAACAAAAAAAGATGCAAAAAAAGATTGATAGTTTTAAAAACCACATCGTTATTTGTGGTTACGGGAGAAACGGAAAACAGGCTGCAAGAAAATTAATGGCATATAATAAAGAGTTTGTAGTTATAGAGAAGAATAAAGAAATGGAAGAACGTTTACAATTAGATGAGGTGGCTTATGTTATTGGAAACGCTAATGAAGACGAATATCTAGTAGCATCGGGTGTAGAAAGAGCATCATGTTTTATTTCAGCATTACCAAATGATGCAGATAATTTGTTTGTAGTACTTTCTGCAAGACAATTAAATAGTAAAATGAATATTATTAGTCGCGCATCAAATGAATCGTCTTACGATAAACTAAAGTTTGCAGGAGCAGATAATGTTATTTTACCCGATAAAATAGGAGGCGACCATATGGCATCATTAGTTGTTGTTCCTGGTTTAATGGAGTTTATTGATAATTTATCTATTGTAGGGAAATCAAATATTAATATTGAAGAAGTAGCTGTAGAAAAATTATTTAAAACAACCAATAAGCGCAGAACGATTAGAGATTTAGATCTTCGTAATAAAACAGGCTGTAGCGTAATTGGTTATAAAGATGAAAATGGAGAGTATATGGTAAATCCAGAGGCAGAGTTGGAGTTAGCTCCTAATTCAAAAATTATTGTTTTAGGAAGACCAGAACAAATAGAAGCCTTAAATTCTGAGTACGATATCGATTAGGAAACAAACTATTTTAACAGCTATTGTTTTAAAAAATCATTTTTTTTTAGCATCTTGCTAGCTATTACTAAGAATCTTCCAAATAAAAATTAATTAACACAAACCTTATGAAGAAATATCTTCTTTCAATATTCACAATAATAATTCCATTTTTAACATTTTCACAAGAAGCAGCCGAAAAAGGTATCGATCAAATTATTGATGAAAAATTTGGAGATGCGACTGGTTGGTTTGTTAGTGCTGTTTTTTATCAAATACCTTTTACGGATACGGTTAGTGTGTATTGGGTATTGTTTCCATTAATTTTAGGCGCACTTTATTTTACAGTTTATTTTAATTTTATAAATTTTAAAGGTTTTTTTACATCCGTTAATATTGTTAGAGGAAAATATGATGATTTAGAGGAAAGAAAAAATCATAAGGTAGAGATTTCAAAATCTAAATTCACAGATGAAGAAGATAACCCAGATACCATTAGAGTAGAAGGTCATGATGGAGAGGTATCTCACTTTCAAGCATTAACAGCGGCGTTATCTGCAACAGTAGGTTTAGGTAATATTGCTGGAGTTGCAATTGCAGTTTCTATTGGTGGTGCAGGAGCAACCTTCTGGATGATTATTGCAGGGTTTTTAGGAATGGCTTCAAAGTTTGTAGAATGTACACTTGGTGTAAAATATAGAGATATTGAAGATGACGGAACGGTTTACGGTGGTCCAATGTATTACTTAACCAAAGGTTTAAAATCTAAAGGTCTTGGTGGTTTAGGTAAAGTTCTGGCGGTATTGTTTGCCATATTTGTAATTGGTGGTTCGTTTGGTGGCGGAAACATGTTTCAAGTTAACCAAGCTTTCCAATTAGTAGAAAATATTACTGGAGGCGAAAATTCATTTCTTCATGGAAATGGGTGGGCTTTTGGTGTAGTAATGGCCATTTTAGTTGGTATAGTAATTATTGGAGGTATTAAAAAGATAGCTAAAGTAACAGATAAGATTGTACCATTTATGGTAGCCATATATGTGGCAGCTTCGTTATTTGTAATTTTTGCTAATTATACTATGATTGGTGATGCATTTGCACAAATATTTAATGGCGCATTTAGCCCAGAGGGTATTGCAGGTGGTGCTGTTGGTGTTTTAGTTCAAGGGTTTAGACGTGCGGCGTTTTCAAACGAAGCAGGTATTGGATCGGCTTCTATTGCGCATTCAGCAGTAAAAACGAAGTACGCAGCTAGTGAAGGTATGGTAGCTTTATTAGAACCTTTTATTGATACGGTTGTGGTTTGTACTATGACGGCTTTGGTTTTAATTATTACAGGAAATGTAACAGCAGAAAATGCATCTTTAAACGATGCTCAAGCTATATTGTTAACTTCTGGAGCATTTGAATCTGCTATTTCATGGTTCCCGTATGTATTAACCATTGCAGTAGTGTTATTTGCATTCAGTTCTATGATATCTTGGTCTTACTATGGTTTCCAAGGCTGGTCTTATTTATTCGGAAGAACTAAAAAAGCAGAGTACTCTTATAAAATTTTATTCTGTTTATTTGTTATTGTAGGGTCTGCGGCAAGTTTAGGCTCTGTAATTGGGTTCTCTGATGCTATGGTATTTGCAATGATGGTACCAAATATGGTTGGTCTTGTATTATTAGCGCCTAAAGTAAAAAGCGAGTTAAATAAGTATATGGATGCTATAAAAACATTGAAGAAATAATATAAAATGAAACATTTTAAATCCCATTTCACGTTTTCTAAAGAACAGCGGAATGGGATTTTTTTATTGCTTATACTCATTGTAATATTTCAATGTGTTTATTTTTTTGTTGATTTCTCATCAAATAATGTTCAAGTAAACCAAGAGGAACTTTCAAAATACACGAAAGAGATAGATTCTTTAAGGCTAGTGAAGTTAGAAGAAAGTAAACCTAAAATATATCCTTTCAATCCAAATTACATTACAGATTTTAAAGGATCTTCTTTAGGGATGACTAATGAAGAAATTGATAGATTATTAGCATTCAGAAAACAAAATAAATGGATAAACTCTGCCAAACAATTTCAAGACGTTACACAAGTTTCGGATTCATTATTAAATAGGATATCTCCTTATTTTAAACTCCCAGAATGGGTAACCAACCCTAAGCCCAAAACAAATCCAACTTACAGCTATAACACTAAGCCTAAAACCTACGCTCAAAAGCAAGATTTAAATACAGCTACAGCACAGCAACTTCAAAAAGTAAATGGTGTAGGTAAAGTATTTTCAGAGCGTATTATAAAATATAGAAATAAATCGGCAGGAGGTTTTATTGCAGACGTTCAGCTTCTCGATGTTTACGGCTTAACGCCAGAGGTTGTAGAAAAAATCACGAATCAATTCACAGTAAAAACGCCTAAAGCTATTCAAAAAATAAATGTGAATACAGCAACTATAGACGATTTGGTTACCATTCCGCATATAGATTACGATTTGGCTCACAACATTATAGAGCAGCGCCAATTAAGAGAAGGTTTTAAATCGATAACCGAATTAAATAAAGTAAAAGACTTCCCGGTAAATAAAATCAAGATAATTGAATTATATTTGCACTTCGAAAAAGAAAAATAAATGAATAGCATGTACTTCACAGAAGAGCATAATCTTTTTAGAAAAAGCCTTCAAGATTTTTTACAAAAAGAAGTCGTTCCACATATCGAAAAATGGGAACAAACCGGTCAGATTGAAAGATTTATTTGGAAAAAATTTGGAGACATGGGCTTCTTCGGGATAAATTATCCTGAAGCTTATGGAGGGATGAATCTAGATTTATTCTACACCGTTATTCTACTTGAAGAACTTCAAAAAATAAATTCAGGTGGTTTTGCAGCGGCAATTTGGGCGCATGTGTATTTAGCAATGACGCATTTAAATGCCGAAGGCGACGAAGCCATTAAGCAAAAATACCTAGCACCAAGTATAGCAGGCGATAAAATAGGCTGTTTATGTATCACAGAACCATTTGGCGGAAGCGATGTAGCAGGTATGCGCACAACAGCTGTAAAAAATGGAGACCATTACATAATTAACGGTTCAAAAACATTTATTACAAATGGAGTTTTAAGCGACTATCTAATTGTAGCAGCCAAAACAACACCAGATTTAGGTAATAAAGGCATTAGCATATTTATTTTAGATAGAGACATGGACGGCATATCTGCAACCAAACTAAATAAATTAGGCTGGAATGCATCAGATACTGGAGAAATAGCTTTCGATAATGTAAAAGTACCCATAACAAACCTAATGGGAGAAGAAAATAAAGGCTTCTCATATATTATGCAACACTTCGCTTTAGAGCGTTTAATAATGGGAATTAATGCCCATGCGCGAGCAGAATTTGCTCTAGAGTACGCATTGCAGTATATGAGCGAGCGCGAAGCATTTGGTCAAACCATCAATAAATTTCAAGCCTTAAGACACAATTTGGTAGACTTGTATTCAGATATGGAGATAATCAAATCATTTAACTATGCCGTGGCCTCAAGATTAAATAAAGGCGAGTATGTAGTTAAAGAAGCTACCATGTCCAAGCTAAAATCTACAAAAATGGCCGATGAGGTTATTTACCAATGCCTTCAGTTTTTAGGCGGCTATGGTTACATGGAAGAATACCCAATGGCACGTTTACTGCGCGATAGTAGACTAGGGCCTATTGGCGGCGGAACTTCGGAGATACTTAAAGAGATTCTCGCTAAAATCATAATTGACAAGAAAGAATATAGGCCAGCGACTTAATTATGGTCACTTCGAGTGATTTCGATTTTTCTTCGAAATTGTATCGAGAAGTTGGGCGTTACCTAAAGGTCGGGCTTGGAGCCTGTCTTGAGCCAAGCCGAAAGGCTGCAAGTCCTCGCACCTCCTGCGTCGGGCTGTGGGCTATTCACTTCAATCCCTAACGCGTTTGTTTGCTGGTTTTTGTTTTTAAATTGGAGGATTTTTGTTTTGAGTGGTTCGTTTAAAGTGTTTGTGTAAGATTAGTTGCGTGTTTAAGTAACTAATTTAGCAATTAATTTTACACGATGTTGGCTTTAGTTTTTTGCAAATTTAATTAGTGGTGTAATGTTTCCATTATCAGCTTTTCTTAAAGCTTTTATATATTCTTTTCTTGTTTCGTTAGCTTTAACCATATTTGATTGATGCCACGAGAATATTTCTTTCCCAAATATTGATTCCATAATTATGTCCGCCATCATTCTTGAATGCCTTCCATTTCCATTTGGGAAACAATGAATAGATACTATTCTATGCTTGAATCTAATAGCTATTTCTTCAGCTTGAAAAGTTTTGTTTTCTATCCAAAATTTAGTGTCGTCTAATAAATTCTTTATTTCAACTCCAACTTGTGTCCATTTAATTCCAATGTTTTTATCTGTTTTTCGAAATTCACCTGCCCATTTCCAGACATCTCCATACATTTTTTTGTGTAAATCTTTTATGAACTTTTCAGTCAATATTTTTTCAAGTTTTAAATTAGCTCTAATAGTCCATTCCACAGCTTTTTCAATATTTAACTGTTCAAATTCATCGAGCTCTCCTTGTGTAGTTATTGACTTTATTTTGAGACCTTCTTTCTCTTCTTCATCCAAAGGTGTTTGGCCATCTTTGTATTCAAATTTTAATCCCATAATGACTTTCGCATCTCTCGTTTTATTTCGTTAGCAAGCTCCTTAATTGTTTTAGATATCTTTTCATCTCCAATTCCTTGGTCCTCTAATTTCATATTTTGATTGGTTCTTAACACTATTCTTTGGGCCAGTTTTTCTGCTTTTATTTCTATCAAATCGTCTATGGTCCCCTCTTTTGGGACCAGTGCATAGACCAATTTTAGTTCTATAGTTGCGGCAACTTCTTTTAAGGTGTTTAGTGTTACTGTCCCATTTGCTTCGCTTTCTTCAATCTTTCTAACTCCTTGACGAGTTATATTCAGTTTGGTGCCGAGTTGAGCCATTGTCATATTTAGAGAATTACGAATAGTATTTATCCATCCTCTTTCTGGGACCAGGACCGTTCTTGTTTTAAGAAATGGCTTTAGTTTTTGGTCTAATTGTTCAATCATTAATTTTTGCTTATTTCTCACTTTTTAAGATAGTTTTAGTTTAAAATATATTTTATATGTAAACTATTAGGTTTACAAATATATAAAAAAGTAAACAGATAAGTTTACAAAAAAAAACAAAAAGTAAACTATTAGGTTTACAAAAATACAAGAAAGTAATCTGTTAGGTTTACTTTTGAGGATGAAGTGAAATAAAAACCAATACAAAGATAAAGTTCCGTTTCAATGAACTTTATTGATTGTTAAACGAATTTCGACATTTTTTCTGACAAAATCAAGTGTCAATCCTCTAAAAAAATCACTTAAATAAACTAATCCATTTAATTGTAAATTCTAAATTACTTTTTATATTTGCGGCCAGAAAATTCTAAAAGAGAGGAGGTTAAGACACTATGTTAAAAATTCCAGTAAAAGAAGGAGAAAATATAGATAGAGCATTAAAGCGTTACAAACGTAAGTTTGTTAAAACAACGGTTAAAAATCAGTTGAATGAGCGTAAGCAGTTTACTAAACCTTCAGTAGAGCGTAGAGCGCAAGTTAAAAAAGCGCAATACATTCAAACATTAAGAGACGCAGAAGAAGTATAGAGACTTACTTTTTTTACAATCAAACCATACAATCCCGCTTCATGTACAGAACTTGTTTCAGTATCTAGCGGGATTTTTCATTATAATAAAGAGTAATTTGTCATGTCGACAGAGCAAAGCATGAGCAACGAGACATCTCATATCTTGAGATTCCTTCTCGAGACATATTCAAAATAGCATAGCGCTTTCATTCAAAATATATTAAAAGTTGTAACTTAGAACTCTTAAACCTAATTATGTTGTTTAATTCATTTACAGATTATCTACTGCTAGAAAAAAACTATTCTAAGTTAACTGTAAACGCATACCAGAATGATTTAGAAGACTTTTCAAGCTTCATATTAAACGAATACGAAACCAATTCAATAAATCAAGTTAATTATTCGCAAATAAGAAATTGGATTGTATCACTTGTAGAAAGCGGAATATCAAACCGTAGTATAAACCGAAAAGTTTCAGCATTAAACACCTATTATAAGTTTCTTTTAAAAATGGGAGATATTAATAGTAACCCATTATCGAAACATAAAGCCTTAAAAACAAGTAAAAAAGTGCAGATTCCATTTTCTGAAGCAGAAATAAAATCTGTTTTAGACGATTTAAGTTTTGCAGACGATTTTGAAAGTTTAAGAAACAAGTTCATAATAGAATTGTTTTACTCCACAGGAATAAGGCGCATAGAACTAGTAGAGCTCAAGTTATCTAGTTTAGATTTGCATAATAATACGTTAAAAGTCTTAGGAAAAAGAAATAAAGAACGCATAGTACCGTTATTAAAATCTGTAATACAAACAGCGGTTAAGTATTTAAAAGCAAGAAATACATTAGAAACTGTTTTAGACGACGAGCAGCTCTTTTTAACCAAAAAAGGCGTTAAAATATACGAAACACTTGTTTACAGAATAATAAATGAGTATTTTAGTTTAGCATCTTCCAAGGTAAAGAAGAGTCCGCATATACTCAGACACTCCTTTGCTACGCATTTATTAAATGAAGGTGCAGATTTAAATGCAGTTAAAGAGCTTCTGGGACATTCCAGTTTAGCTGCTACACAAGTCTATACCCATAATAGTATAGCAGAATTAAAAAAAGTACATTTAAATGCTCATCCAAGAAATAAAAAGTAGCATTTATAAAATTATTGTTTAACCAAAACTAGAAGTATGAAAGTAAACACGCAATCGGTTAATTTTAATGCAGATCAAAAGTTGATAGATTTTATTCAACAGCGAATGGATAAATTAGATATGTATTATGATAAAGTTATTAAATCTGACGTTTTTTTGAAAGTTGAAAATACAAGTAATAAAGAAAATAAAATATTTGAAGCAAAAGTTAGTGTCCCAGGAGATAGCTTTGTAGTAAAAAAACAATGTAAAACCTTCGAAGAAGGTGCAGATATGGCGGTTGCATCACTAGAAAGACAACTAAAAAAGAGAAAAGAAAAATTAAGAGCACATTTATAATAAAATTTTTCAAAAAATGTTTTGAATAAAGTAAAAAATCTATACATTTGCAGTCCGTTAGAAATAGCGGGCTTTTTTTATGTGGTTTTTTAGTAAAAAAAATCTTAAAAAGCCGATGTAGCTCAGCTGGCTAGAGCAGCTGATTTGTAATCAGCAGGTCGTGGGTTCGAGTCCCTCCATCGGCTCAAGTTCTTTAAAATATTGAAATAAGTTAATTGGGGAGATACTCAAGCGGCCAACGAGGGCAGACTGTAAATCTGCTGACTACGTCTTCGCAGGTTCGAATCCTGCTCTCCCCACAATTAATTTAAATTTAGGAGTTGTCAAAAGTTTACTTTTGTAAATCTGTTTTTTTAAATTGATTGGATTGGGTAGCCCAATACAGGATCAACGACCAAAGTGGTTAGTCCAGCTTTTTTTAATTTTTTTTGAAATATTGAAACCTTTTAAAATTAACAAGATGTGTTTTCTGTTTCCTTTTTTTGGAATTTGGAATTTGCTTTTTGGAATTTTTAATAAAATTGCGAGAGTAGCTCAGTTGGTAGAGCGTCAGCCTTCCAAGCTGAATGTCGCCAGTTCGAACCTGGTCTCTCGCTCTAAAATTCCTGCGAAGGCAGGAATCTCTTCTTTCATAATTAATACAATCAAAAAAAGATTGTTTTGAGAGAAAAGGAAATAAATACTTTACGCCGGTGTAGCTCAGGGGTAGAGCGTTTCCTTGGTAAGGAAGAGGTCACGAGTTCAAATCTCGTCATTGGCTCTGTTTAGAGTTAAAAAAATAGAACACATTAATATTATTATATAACTAAGATTTAAAATTATTTAAAAACATGGCAAAGGCAACTTTCGATCGTTCAAAACCACACTTAAACATTGGTACAATTGGACACGTAGATCACGGTAAAACAACTTTAACTGCTGCTATTACTAAAGTATTAGCTGATGCAGGTTTATCTGAAGCAAGAGATTTCGATCAAATTGATAACGCTCCAGAAGAAAAAGAAAGAGGTATAACAATTAATACTTCACACGTAGAATATCAAACAGAAAATCGTCACTACGCACACGTTGACTGTCCAGGTCACGCCGATTACGTAAAGAACATGGTAACTGGTGCTGCTCAAATGGATGGTGCTATATTAGTAGTAGCTGCAACTGATGGTCCTATGCCACAAACTCGTGAGCATATCTTATTAGGTCGTCAGGTAGGAATTCCTCGTATCGTTGTTTTCTTAAACAAAGTTGATATGGTTGATGATGAAGAGCTATTAGAATTAGTAGACATGGAAGTTAGAGATTTATTAAACTTCTACGAATATGATGGTGATAATGGACCTGTTGTTTCTGGATCTGCTTTAGGTGCACTTAACGGTGAGCAAAAATGGGTTGATACTGTAATGGAATTAATGGCGCAAGTTGATGCTTGGATTGAAGAGCCGTTAAGAGAAGTTGATAAAGATTTCTTAATGCCAATCGAGGATGTATTCTCTATTACTGGTCGTGGAACTGTTGCTACAGGTCGTATCGAAACTGGTATTGCTAATACAGGAGATCCTGTTGAAATTATTGGTATGGGAGCTGAAAAGTTAACATCTACAATTACTGGAATTGAAATGTTCCGTCAAATATTAGATAGAGGAGAAGCTGGAGATAACGCTGGTATCTTATTAAGAGGTATTGAGAAATCTCAAATCTCAAGAGGTATGGTAATCTGTAAGCCAGGTTCTGTAACTCCACATGCTAAATTTAAAGCTGAGGTTTATATCCTTAAAAAAGAAGAAGGTGGACGTCACACTCCATTCCATAACAACTACCGTCCACAGTTCTACGTACGTACAACTGATGTAACAGGAAACATTGCGCTTCCTTCAGGTGTTGAAATGGTTATGCCTGGAGATAACTTAACTATTACTGTTGAGTTAATTAACACAATTGCAATGAACGTAGGTTTACGTTTCGCTATCCGTGAAGGTGGTAGAACAGTTGGTGCAGGTCAGGTAACTGAGATATTAGACTAATACAGTTTAAATAAATATTATAAGCTAAGGTATTTCGTTTTTACGGAATACCTTGACTTATGTTTACGGGCGTAGCTCAGTTGGTAGAGCACTGGTCTCCAAAACCAGGTGTCGGGAGTTCGAGCCTCTCCGCCCGTGCAATATAAAATTGAGTAGCATTTCAATTTAGATTAAAAAAATAAATAACATGGCTGGAATTGTAAATTATATTAAAGAATCATTCGGAGAACTAAAGAATAATGTAACATGGCCTTCTTGGGCTGAGGCGCAAAGTTTAACAGTTTTAGTGGCTGTGTTCTCTATTATATTTTCACTAGCTATTTGGGGTGTAGATACAGTTTTTAGTAAAGTTATAGCAGCTTACTTTCAATGGATTAACGGTTAAAAAGTAGATTTATGTCTGAAGTAAGTGAAAAAAAATGGTATGTTGTTCGTGCAGTAAGCGGTCAAGAAAACAAAATCAAGGCCTATATTGAGAGAGAAATCGAACGTTTAGGTTTAGAAGATTATGTTGATCAAGTACTTGTACCAACAGAAAAAGTGATCCAAATCCGTAACGGAAAAAAAATACAAAAAGAAAAAACATTCTTTCCAGGTTATATTATGGTGCAAGCCAATTTAACCGGAGAAGTTCCTCATATTATAAGGTCGGTTACTAATGTAATTGGTTTTTTAGGTGAAACTAAAGGCGGTGACCCCGTGCCATTAAGACAATCTGAAGTAAACAGAATGTTAGGTAAGGTTGATGAATTATCTGTTGAAGAAACTGCAAATGTTGCGATTCCTTTCACTAAAGGTGAAACGGTAAAAGTTATTGACGGACCTTTCAATGGATTTGATGGAACGATTGAGAAAATTAATGAAGAAAAGCGTAAGCTTGAAGTAATGGTTAAAATTTTCGGAAGAAAAACACCATTAGAATTAAGTTATATGCAAGTTGAAAAAGTATAATAGTGTTACAGTAAGATAGATGAGTCTTTCGCTTCCAATTGAAAGATAACATCAAAATTAAATTAATTATTAAAATGGCAAAAGAATTAGGTAAAGTAGTTAAGTTACAAGTTCGGGGAGGTGCTGCGAATCCATCGCCACCGGTTGGACCCGCTTTAGGAGCCGCTGGTGTTAACATCATGGAGTTCTGTAAGCAATTCAATGCCAGAACCCAAGATAAAGCAGGTAAAGTATTACCAGTTGTTATCTCTGTTTACAAAGACAAATCATTTGACTTTGTAATTAAGACTCCACCAGCAGCAGTTCAATTATTAGAATCTGCAAAAGTGAAGAAAGGATCTGGAGAGCCAAACCGAAAAAAAGTAGCTAAAGTAACTTGGGATCAGGTTAAAACCATCGCAGAAGACAAAATGGTAGATTTAAATGCATTTACTATCGAGTCTGCTATGAAAATGGTTGCTGGTACAGCAAGATCGATGGGAATAACTGTAACAGGGAAGTTTCCTTCTTAATCTATTAAAGACATTAGAAAATGGCAAGATTAACAAAAAAGCAAAAAGAAGCTTTAGCAAAAATTGAGAAAGGTAAAATTTATTCTGTTGATGAAGCATCAGCATTGATTAAAGAAATTACCAATACTAAGTTCGATTCTTCAATTGATTTGGCTGTACGTTTAGGAGTAGATCCTCGTAAAGCTAACCAAATGGTAAGAGGCGTGGTTTCATTACCACACGGAACTGGTAAAGATATGAAAGTATTAGCATTAGTAACACCAGATAAAGAAGCAGAAGCTAAAGAAGCTGGTGCCGATTACGTTGGTTTAGATGAGTACCTTGATAAAATTAAAGGTGGTTGGACAGACGTTGACGTTATCGTTACTATGCCAAGTGTTATGGGTAAATTAGGTCCTTTAGGACGTGTATTAGGTCCTCGTGGTTTAATGCCTAACCCAAAAACAGGTACAGTTACTATGGATGTTGCAAAAGCAGTTAGCGAAGTAAAAGCTGGTAAGATTGACTTTAAGGTTGATAAAACTGGTATTGTACATGCAGCTATTGGAAAAGCATCTTTTAGTGCTGATAAAATTGCAGGTAATGCAAATGAATTATTAACAACATTAATGAAACTAAAACCGACAACGGCTAAGGGAGTTTATGTAAAAAGCATATTTATGTCTTCTACAATGAGCCCAAGTTTAGCTATTGATCCTAAAATTGGTTAATTAAGTTAAAACTTTAAATTATGACAAGAGAAGAAAAATCACAAGTAATTGAGGACTTAACTGCAGAATTAGCTAATAATTCAAATATCTATTTAACAGATATTTCAGGATTAAATGCAGGAACTACCTCAAATTTGCGTCGTGCTGCTTTTAAAGCAAACGTGCAAATGGCAGTTGTTAAAAATACATTACTTGAAAAAGCAATGGAAGCTTCAGATAGAGATTTTGGAGACCTTCCATCTGTTTTAAAAGGAAATACATCTGTGATGTATTCTGAAACAGGTAATGCACCAGCTAAGTTAATTAAAACTTTCCGTAAGAAATCAGAGAAGCCTTTATTAAAAGGAGCTTTTATTGAGGAAGCAGTTTATATTGGCGATGAGCAATTAGACATGTTAGTTGATATTAAGTCTAAAGAAGAGTTATTAGGAGAGATTGTTGGATTATTACAATCGCCTGCTAAAAACGTTATTTCTGCACTTAAATCAGGTGGCGGAACATTAGCTGGACTTATTAAAACACTTTCTGAGAAATCAGAATAGTATTAAATAGTACGCACTTTATTACAAATATATTATTATTACAAAATTATTAAAACGATAGAAAAATGGCAGATTTAAAAGATTTCGCAGAACAATTAGTTAACCTTACTGTTAAAGAAGTAAATGAGTTAGCAACTATATTAAAAGATGAGTATGGTATCGAGCCTGCTGCTGCTGCTGCAGTTGCTGTTGCTGGTCCTGCTGGTGGTGGAGACGCTGCAGAAGCTCAAACTGAATTTGATGTTATCTTAAAAGCGGCAGGTGGTTCTAAACTAGCTGTTGTAAAATTAGTTAAAGAATTAACTGGTTTAGGATTAAAAGAAGCTAAAGGTTTAGTTGATGATGCACCAAGTGCAATCAAAGAAGCTGTAACTAAAGATGAAGCGGAAGCTTTAAAAGCATCTTTAGAAGAAGCTGGAGCTGAGGTAGAGCTTAAGTAAGCTTAATTACTCAACAATACAAAGGTTTAGGTATATCCCGCTTTTAGCGGGATAACACCTAGACCATTTTGCGTATATAATGATATAGGTAAATAAAATGCAAAAACAGCCTTCTATTAGGTTAGAATTTGAGCTGTTTTACTAGTGTTTAAAAGCACTATCAAAATATTTTTTAATCAAAATTCCGTCCATTGATGTTATCAACACAAGCTGAAAGATTAAATTTCTCGTCTATTGTAAATAAGACAGAATACCCAGATTTCTTGGATATTCAGATTAAATCCTTCCAGGATTTTTTCCAATTAGAAACAAAATCTGAAGAAAGAGGAGATGAAGGTTTATATAATACCTTCATGGAAAACTTTCCAATTACAGATTCTCGTAATCAATTCGTATTAGAATTTTTAGATTACTTCGTAGATCCGCCAAGATATGCTATTGAAGAGTGTATTGAAAGAGGATTAACATATAGCGTTCCGCTTAAAGCAAGGTTAAAGTTATATTGTACAGACCCTGAACATGAGGATTTCGAGACCATTGTTCAAGATGTATATTTAGGAACTATACCTTATATGACACCTTCTGGTACATTTTGTATCAATGGTGCAGAACGTGTTGTTGTATCACAGTTACACCGTTCACCAGGGGTTTTCTTTGGTCAATCTTTCCATGCAAATGGAACAAAATTATATTCAGCAAGAGTTATACCATTCAAAGGATCTTGGATTGAGTTTGCAACAGACATCAATCAAGTGATGTATGCATACATTGATAGAAAGAAAAAATTACCAGTTACAACGCTTTTCCGTGCTATCGGTTTTGAGCGTGATAAAGATATTTTAGAGATTTTCGACCTAGCAGAAGAAGTTAAGGTTTCAAAATCTGGATTAAAAAAATATGTAGGAAGAAAATTAGCTGCACGTGTACTTAATACATGGCATGAGGATTTTGTTGATGAAGATACAGGAGAAGTAGTATCAATTGAGCGTAATGAAATTGTGCTTGATCGTGATACTGTTATAGATAAAGAAAATATTGAAGAAATTCTTGAAGCTGAAGTAAAAACTATTCTTTTACATAAAGAAAGTACAGAACAAGGAGATTATGCTATTATTCATAATACACTTCAAAAAGATCCAACAAACTCTGAGAAAGAGGCTGTTGAACATATTTATAGACAATTACGTAATGCTGAGCCGCCAGATGAGGAAACAGCACGTGGTATTATAGATAAGTTATTCTTCTCAGATCAACGTTACTCTTTAGGAGAAGTTGGTCGTTATAGAATGAACAAAAAACTAGGTCTTGATATTGGAATGGATAAGCAAGTGCTTACTAAAGAGGATATCATTACTATTATAAAATATTTAATCGAGCTTATCAATTCTAAAGCTGAGATTGATGATATTGATCACTTATCTAACCGTCGTGTACGTACTGTTGGTGAGCAATTATCTTCTCAATTTGGTGTTGGTTTAGCACGTATGGCACGTACTATTCGTGAGCGTATGAACGTTCGTGATAACGAAGTATTTACACCAATAGATTTAATTAATGCTAAGACATTATCGTCTGTAATTAATTCATTCTTTGGAACAAACCAGTTATCTCAATTTATGGATCAAACCAATCCACTAGCTGAAATTACGCATAAGCGTCGTTTATCAGCTCTTGGACCAGGAGGTTTATCAAGAGAAAGAGCAGGTTTTGAGGTTCGTGATGTACACTATACACACTACGGTCGTTTATGCCCAATTGAAACTCCAGAGGGACCAAATATTGGTTTAATTTCTTCACTTTCTGTATTTGCAAAAGTGAACTCTATGGGATTCATTGAAACGCCATATAGAAAAGTAACTGATGGTGTTGTAGATATTAAAAATGATCCAACATATTTAAGTGCTGAAGAAGAGGAAGAAAAATTAATCGCACAAGCAACTATTGAGGTTGATGATAGTGGTAAAATTTTACATGATAAGGTAATTGCTAGAATGGAAGGTGACTTCCCTGTAATTGATCCTAATGAGCTTCATTATACAGATGTTGCGCCAAATCAAATTTCATCTATATCGGCTTCGTTAATTCCGTTCTTAGAACATGATGATGCGAATAGAGCCTTGATGGGATCTAACATGATGCGTCAAGCTGTACCATTATTAAGAGTTGATGCACCAATTGTAGGAACAGGTTTAGAGCGTCAAGTAGCTTCAGATTCTAGAGTATTAATTAATGCTGAAGGAACTGGTGAAGTACTTTATGTTGATGCAAATGAAATTAAAATTAGATATGATCGTACTGAAGATGAAGCTAAAGTAAGTTTCGATTCTGATGTTAAAACATATCAATTAGTAAAATTCAGAAAAACGAATCAAGGAACTTCTATCAACCTTAAGCCAATTGTAGTAAAAGGAGATAAAGTTTCTAAAGGTCAAGTTTTATGTGAAGGTTATGCTACACAAAAAGGAGAGCTTGCCTTAGGTAGAAATATGAAAGTAGCCTTTATGCCTTGGAAAGGGTATAACTTTGAGGATGCAATTGTAATTTCTGAAAAAGTTGTTCGTGAAGATATTTTTACTTCAATTCATATAGATGAGTATTCTTTAGATGTTAGAGATACTAAGTTAGGTAATGAAGAATTAACAAATGATATTCCAAATGTTTCAGAAGAGGCTACTAAAGACTTAGATGAATTCGGAATGATTCGCGTTGGTGCTGAAGTTAAGCCTGGTGATATCTTAATTGGTAAGATTACTCCAAAAGGAGAATCTGATCCAACTCCTGAAGAAAAATTATTACGTGCTATATTTGGAGATAAAGCTGGTGATGTTAAAGATGCATCTTTAAAAGCTTCGCCTTCATTACATGGTGTTGTAATTGAAAAGAAATTATTCGCAAGAGCGGTAAAAGATAAGCGCAAAAGAGCTCAGGATAAAGATGATATCATGGCTTTAGAAGCGCAATATGATAGAAAGTTTGATGAGTTAAAAGATGTGTTAGTTGAAAAATTATTTGCTATTGTAAATGGTAAAACAGCTCAAGGTATCTTTAATGATTTAGGTGAAGAAGTATTACCAAAAGGTAAAAAATTCACACTTAAAATGTTAAACGCTGTTGATGATTATGCGCATTTAGTGTCTGGTAAATGGACTACAGATGATCATACTAATAAATTAGTAGCAGATTTAGTTCATAACTATAAAATTAAAGAGAACGATTTACAAGGGGCGCTGCGTCGCGAGAAATTTACAATTTCTGTAGGTGATGAGTTACCAGCAGGTATTATCAAATTAGCTAAAGTTTATATCGCTAAGAAACGTAAACTTAAAGTTGGTGATAAAATGGCAGGGCGTCACGGTAACAAAGGTATTGTTGCTCGTATTGTTCGTCAAGAAGATATGCCGTTCTTAGAAGATGGAACGCCTGTTGATATTGTATTAAATCCACTTGGTGTACCGTCTCGTATGAACATTGGTCAGATTTATGAAACTGTTCTAGGTTGGGCAGGTCAAAAATTAGATCGTAAGTATGCAACACCAATTTTTGATGGTGCAAATATCGATCAGATTAATGCTCTAACAGATGAAGCAGGAATACCAAGATACGGGCATACATATTTATATGATGGTGGAACTGGAGCACGTTTTGATCAACCAGCAACAGTTGGTGTGATTTACATGCTGAAACTAGGACACATGGTAGACGATAAAATGCACGCACGTTCTATAGGACCTTACTCATTAATTACACAACAACCATTAGGTGGTAAAGCACAATTTGGTGGTCAGCGTTTTGGTGAGATGGAAGTTTGGGCACTTGAGGCTTATGGAGCATCAAGTACTTTACGCGAGATCTTAACTGTAAAATCTGATGATGTTATTGGTAGAGCCAAAACTTACGAAGCAATCGTAAAAGGCGAGCCAATGCCAGATCCAGGTTTACCAGAATCATTCAACGTACTTATGCACGAATTGAAAGGTTTAGGTTTAGACATCAGATTAGAGGAGTAGTTAATTAATTAAATTCATTTCAACCATTTATTATGGCAAGAAAACAAGATAAAAATACAGTTAAGAGATTTAATAAAATCTCAATTGGTTTAGCATCACCAGAGTCTATTTTAGCAGAGTCTAGAGGTGAAGTTTTAAAACCTGAAACTATCAATTATCGAACTCACAAACCTGAACGTGATGGTTTGTTCTGTGAGCGTATTTTTGGTCCTGTAAAGGATTATGAGTGTGCTTGTGGTAAATATAAAAGAATTCGCTACAAAGGTATTGTTTGTGACCGTTGTGGTGTAGAAGTAACAGAAAAGAAAGTACGTCGTGATAGAGTAGGACACATTAATTTAGTGGTTCCTGTTGCTCATATCTGGTACTTCCGTTCTTTACCAAATAAAATAGGTTATTTATTAGGCTTACCATCTAAGAAATTAGATATGATTATTTACTACGAGCGTTATGTAGTAATTCAACCAGGTAATGCTAAAAATGAAGAAGGTGAACCATTACAAAAAATGGATTTCCTTACTGAAGAAGAATACCTAAATGTATTAGAATCACTTCCTCAAGATAATCAGTATTTAGATGATGAAGACCCAAATAAGTTTTTAGCTAAAATGGGTGCTGAATGTTTAATTGACTTATTAGCAAGAATTGATTTAGAATCTTTATCATACGAGTTACGTCATAAAGCAAATACTGAAACGTCTAAACAACGTAAAACAGAAGCTTTAAAACGTTTACAAGTTGTTGAGTCTTTAAAAGAATCAAATAACAATCGTGAGAATCGTCCAGAATGGATGATTATGAAAGTTGTGCCAATTATTCCGCCAGAATTACGTCCGTTAGTGCCGTTAGATGGTGGTCGTTTTGCAACTTCAGATTTAAATGATTTATACCGTCGTGTAATTATCCGTAACAACCGTCTTAAAAGATTAGTTGAGATAAAAGCACCAGAAGTAATTTTACGTAATGAAAAACGTATGTTACAAGAATCTGTTGATTCATTATTTGATAATACTCGTAAGTCTTCAGCTGTAAAAACAGATTCTAATAGACCATTAAAATCATTATCAGATTCACTTAAAGGTAAGCAAGGGCGTTTCCGTCAAAACTTACTTGGTAAGCGTGTTGATTATTCTGCACGTTCGGTAATTGTTGTTGGACCAGAATTAAGATTATTCGAATGTGGTATTCCAAAGAATATGGCAGCTGAATTATACAAGCCTTTTGTAATTAGAAAATTAATTGAAAGAGGTATTGTAAAAACAGTAAAATCTGCAAAGAAAATTATAGATAAAAGAGAGCCTGTAGTTTGGGATATCTTGGAGAACGTTCTTAAAGGACACCCAATATTACTAAACCGTGCGCCTACTTTACACAGATTGGGTATACAAGCTTTCCAACCAAAATTAATTGAAGGGAAAGCAATCCAGTTACACCCATTAGTATGTACAGCATTTAACGCCGATTTTGATGGTGATCAAATGGCGGTACACTTACCATTAGGACCAGAAGCTATATTAGAATGTCAATTATTAATGTTGGCATCTCATAATATCTTAAATCCAGCGAATGGATCACCGGTAACGGTACCTTCTCAGGATATGGTACTTGGTTTATACTATATGACTAAGTTACGCAAGTCTACACCAGAAGTGCCAATTTTAGGTGAAGGGTTAACTTTTTATTCTCCAGAAGAAGTAGAAATTGCTTTTAATGAGAAAAGAGTGGATTTGAATGCTGGTATTAAAGTTAGAACTATCGATATTAATGAAGATGGTAAACTTGATAGAATGATTGTTGAAACTACTGTTGGTAGAGTATTATTTAACCAACATGTTCCTCAAGCAGCTGGATATATTAATCAAGTATTGACTAAAAAGTCACTACGTGATATTATTGGTGATATTCTTAAGGTAACATCTGTACCTGAATGTGCTGATTTCCTAGATGCTATTAGAACTTTAGGGTTTAAATTTGCATTCCAAGGTGGATTATCATTCAGTTTAGGAGAATATTATTATACCGCCGGAAAAGCAAGGTATGATTGATAAAGCTAATGGATTAGTAGACGGTATTACTGGAAACTATAACATGGGGCTTATTACAAATAACGAACGTTATAACCAGGTTATTGATATTTGGACATCTACAAATGCTGAATTGACAGAATTGTCAATGAAACGTATTAGAGAAGACCAACAAGGATTTAACTCGGTGTTTATGATGCTTGATTCTGGAGCTCGTGGATCTAAAGAACAGATTCGTCAGCTTACAGGTATGCGTGGATTAATGGCAAAGCCTAAAAAATCTACTGCAGGTGGTGGATCTATTATTGAAAATCCAATTCTTTCTAACTTTAAAGAAGGTCTTTCAATTTTAGAATACTTTATCTCTACTCACGGTGCACGTAAAGGACTTGCAGATACGGCTCTTAAAACTGCCGATGCAGGTTACTTAACACGTCGTTTAGTAGATGTTTCTCAAGATGTTATTATCAATACTGAAGATTGTGGTACATTAAGAGGTGTTGAAGTTGAACCATTGAAAAAGAATGATGAAGTAGTTGAAAAACTAGAAGAAAGAATTGTTGGTCGTGTATCTTTAAATGATGTTCACGATCCATTAACTGATGAGTTATTAGTTTCTGCTGGTCAATTAATTGAAGATGATATAGCAAAAGCTATTGAAGCGTCTCCAATTGATAGCGTAGAAGTACGTTCAGCATTAACTTGTGAAGCATTACAAGGTATTTGTGCTAAATGTTACGGTCGTAACTTAGCTACAGGTAAAATGGTACAACGTGGTGAAGCGGTTGGTGTAGTTGCTGCACAATCAATTGGTGAACCTGGTACACAGTTAACACTTCGTACATTCCACGTAGGTGGTATTGCAGGTAACATTTCAGAGGATAACAATTTATCTGTTAAGTTTGATGGTGTTGCTGAAATTGAAGATTTAAAAACAGTTAAAGGTCAAGACGGTGAAGGAAACGATATTGATATCGTAATCTCTAGAACTTCTGAACTTAAACTTATTGATAAGAAAACAGGCATTGTTTTAAGTACTAATAATATTCCTTATGGTTCTGCTATTCAAATAAAGAATGGTGATAAACTAAGTAAAGGAGATGTTGTTTGTACTTGGGATCCATATAATGGTGTTATCGTTTCAGAATTTGCTGGTAAAGTAAGATATGAAAACGTAGAGCAAGGTGTAACGTACCAAGTTGAAATTGATGAGCAAACAGGTTTCCAAGAGAAAGTAATTTCGGAGTCTAGAAATAAAAAACTTATTCCTACACTTCATATTGAAGACTCTAAAGGAGAAACTATGCGTTCTTACAACTTACCAGTTGGAGCTCACTTAATGATTGATGATGGTGATAAGATTGAAGTTGGTAAGATTTTAGTTAAGATACCTCGTAAATCTTCTAAAGCAGGTGATATTACCGGTGGTTTACCTCGTGTAACTGAGTTATTCGAAGCACGTAACCCATCTAACCCAGCAGTAGTTAGTGCTATTGATGGTGTGGTATCTTTCGGAAAAATTAAGAGAGGTAATCGTGAGATTATTATAGAATCTAAAACTGGTGATATTAAGAAGTACTTAGTGAAATTATCAAGTCAAATTCTTGTACAAGAAAATGATTTCGTAAAAGCTGGTATGCCACTATCTGATGGTTCTATAACACCTAACGATATCCTTAATATAAAAGGCCCTTCTGCAGTTCAACAATACTTAGTAAATGAAGTACAAGAAGTATATCGTTTACAAGGTGTGAAGATTAATGATAAGCACTTTGAAGTTGTTGTAAGACAAATGATGCGTAAAGTTAGGATCATTGATTCTGGTGATACTATTTTCTTAGAAGATCAATTAGCTCATAAAGCAGATTTTATCAAAGAAAATGATGATATCTTTGGAATGAAAGTGATTGAAGATGCTGGAGATTCTGCTAATCTTAAAGCTGGTCAAATTATCTCTCCACGTGAGTTAAGAGATGAAAACTCAATTTTAAGAAGAGAAGATAAAGCATTGGTAACAGCTAGAGATGCACAACCTGCAACGGCTACACCAATACTTCAAGGTATTACAAGAGCATCGCTTCAAACGAAATCGTTTATATCTGCTGCATCTTTCCAAGAAACAACTAAAGTACTTAACGAAGCAGCTGTTGCTGGTAAAGTAGACACTTTAGAAGGCTTGAAAGAGAATGTAATTGTTGGACATAGAATTCCAGCAGGTACAGGTATGAGAAGTTATTCTGATATCATTGTTGGCTCTAAAGAAGAGTTTGATGAAATGATGCAAGTAAAACAAGAGTTGAATTATAATTAAATGAGATTCCAATCTCACTTTAGTGAGGTTGGATAATCTAATTTACTCCCGCGAAGGCGGGAATATATAAAACAAAAAGCCTTCATGTATATCACTTGAAGGCTTTTTTAATTAAATTATTAAAGTAGTTATGGCAGAAGAAAAAAACAACCCAAAACAGGGTCAGATTAATATTGAACTTGATGAGAAAATAGCAGAGGGAACCTACTCAAACCTTGCGATTATAAACCATTCGGTTTCGGAGTTTGTTGTAGACTTTGTAAACATTATGCCAGGAGTTCCTAAAAACAAAGTTAAGTCTAGAATTATTTTAACACCGCAACATGCTAAGCGTTTGTTTAAAGCATTAGGAGAGAATATTACTAGATTTGAAAATGCTCATGGTGAAATAAAAGATTACGAGCAGCCTCCAATACCGCTGAATTTTGGCCCAACCGGGCAAGCTTAATATATTCTATAAAAGAAAACTAATTAGAGTATAAATTAAGAGGTGCTTGAAATATTTGTTACGAGCAACCTCCAATACCGCTGAATTTTGGCCCAACCGGACAAGCATAAAAAAAAATCCTTTGAAATTTCAAAGGATTTTTTTTGTTTATAAAACGAGTTCTTTTTTAGTAAGATTATATTTTAATGCACCAGAAGGACATTTTTTAACTTGCTCAATAATTTTTTCAGTAGATGCACCATTAATATCTACCCAAGGGATTACAGAGTTTCTAAATACATTGGACAGTTGATTAGCGCATGTATCTGATTGTGTACATATACAAGGATCGTAGGTAACAGTAATAGCTCTATTACTAAATTCTTTATCGTTAATTTTCATAATCTAATCAATTTGGGGTGTGATGCTTTCAAATATATAATTAGCAATAGTTTCATCATATAATAATCGCTAAAAAACAATTTCTACTTGTTAATAGATGAAATACAATTGTGTTTAATCAAATTCAGAAACAAAATGGAGTTTAATATTTGGATATTTTTGCTGCGTCATTTGTAAAGAAAAAGGAGAGTCTGCTAAAAAGACAAGTTGATTTCTTTTATCTTTTGCTAAAAAGCGTTGCTTCACTCTTACAAACTCTTTGTATTCATCAGTTTTAGAGTTTTCAGGGTCTACCCAACAAGCTTTATGCACATTTAAGTTTTCATAGGTACATTTAGCACCATATTCATGTTCTAATCTATATTGTATAACTTCATATTGCAAAGCTCCAACAGTTCCAATTACTTTTCTACCATTAAGTTCTAATGTAAATAATTGTGCAACACCTTCATCCATTAATTGGTCAATGCCTTTAAAAAGCTGTTTAGACTTTAAAGGATCAGCATTGTTTATATATCTAAAATGTTCAGGCGAAAAGCTTGGCACACCCTTGTAATTTAAAATTTCTCCTTCGGTTAATGTATCTCCAATTTTAAAGGTTCCGGTGTCCTGTAAACCAACAATATCACCAGGGTAGGAGATGTCCACTATTTCTTTCTTTTCTGCAAAAAAAGCATTTGGACTTGAGAATTTTACTTTTTTATTATTTCTAACATGTAAATACGGCGCATTACGTTTAAATTCACCAGATACAATTTTCACGAAAGCTAAACGGTTTCTGTGATTAGGGTCCATATTGGCATGAATTTTAAATACAAAACCACTAAATTTATTTTCGTCAGGTTTTACCAAACGCTCTTCACTTTGTTTTGGTCTAGGTTTAGGAGCTATCTCAACAAAACAATCCAGTAATTCTCTTACTCCAAAATTATTTAAGGCAGATCCAAAAAATACGGGTTGCTGATTTCCATTCAAGTATTCATCTTTATTGAAATCTGGATAAATACCTTCTACAAGTTCAATTTCTTCTCTTAGAGTATTGGCTGCTTTTTCTCCTACTAATTTATCTAATTCAGAAGAAGATAAATTAGAAATCTCAACAGTTTCTTCAATATCTTTTCTACTATCTCCACTAAATAGATTAACGTTTTTCTCCCAGATATTATAAATACCTTTAAAATCGTAACCCATTCCTATTGGGAAACTTAATGGGGCTACCTTCAACCCGAGTTTTTGTTCAACTTCATCTAATAAATCAAACGCATCTTTTCCTTCTCTATCCATTTTATTAATGAATACAATCATAGGTATGTTACGCATGCGACATACTTCTACTAACTTCTCAGTTTGTTCCTCTACACCTTTTGCAACATCTATAACAACAATAACACTATCTACAGCGGTAAGTGTTCTAAAGGTATCTTCAGCAAAATCTTTGTGTCCTGGTGTATCTAAAATATTAATTTTAATACCATTATATTCAAAAGCTAAAACAGATGTAGCCACAGAAATCCCACGCTGGCGTTCAATCTCCATAAAATCACTCGTGGCACCTTTCTTTATTTTATTACTCTTTACGGCACCAGCTTCTTGTATAGCACCACCAAAAAGTAATAATTTTTCTGTAAGCGTAGTTTTACCAGCATCGGGATGCGAAATAATTCCAAAAGTTCGTCTGCGTTGTATTTCTTTTAAAAAACTCATATATAATATTACAAATAGTTTTCAAAGATAATATTATTAGGGGTTTTAACTACCACTTATCTAAATAAGCTGTTCTCTCAAAGAAGTTAAATGTACATTAAGCGAAATTTGAAAAAGTAAAATTGAGTTTCTTTTATTTTTGTAGAAATTATAAAAGTGACTTTAACTTTATTTTGTGTCTTAATTGTAAGATATAAATACCATTTAGTATAACACGACAATTATGTTGATTTACTAAATAAATTTATTTTTTAAAAAACTTGTCATTTGTGTTAACAAATGTTAAGTTTGTCATTTTAACGGTAATATTTGCGTTTTAAAGATTTTTTAAAATATTTTTTGTGTGTTAAAATCAACAATATTTTTTATTTAACATAAAATACTACTTAGTTACACTTGTTTTTGTAAGGCAAAATGCGCTAAAGCAAAAACTGTATTTTGTATTATAATTATTATCAAATAAACATTAACTCATCTATTAGCATTATGACTAATTTTACTCAATTAAAATTGAATACTAAATTAGGATTAGCCAATAAACCTTGCGCTTTTCTCCTAATGATTTTCTCTCTTTTTATTATTCCAAATATATCCTCAGCCCAATGTTCTGGATCAGAACTTACTGGGACTACAGATATTTTAAACAATTACACTACTGGTACATATTCTTACAGCGAATTAGATGTGGATGGCACAGGTGTTAATTTTTCCCTTAACGTTACAGGTGAAACAACAGGTGTTATTACTCAAATTCAAGGAGGTTCATTTAATGGTGTAAGTGGTTTAGACTTAAGATCACAAGGATTTACTACAGGAGCAACTTTTACTATAATGTTTTCTCAACCTGTTAATTCAGTTAGTTTTGACTTAGGACATGTCAACGGCTCTTCAGGTGGAGGAGGAGATAAATTTGTTATTAGCGGACTAGACGGCTTATCTAATACAATAGTGCCAACTGTTGATGAGACAAATGATCCTAGCAATACTTATGATGTCACTACTAACGCGACTAATGTTGAGATAGATTCTAATGGTAATGGTGGAACACCTGGTAATGCAACAGTTAGTTTTTCTGATCCAGACGGAATTAACTCTTTTACAATTTTTTGGAATGAGTGCGATATTTGCGCTGGTGGTTTTCATGGTGGTATAATTAGTGATATGACATTTTGTGTAGATGCTCCGGCACCGCAATTAGATGTTACAAAAACTGCTAGTCCAAGTGGTGATGTTAGTCCAGGTGATACAGTTACTTATACAATCAATGTAGATAATACAGGAACCGTAAATGCAGAAAATGTAACCGTAGATGATGTGTTGCCTACTGGTGTAACTTACGATGGTGGTACTGCAATGAAAACATATTGGGTAAATAGTGCATCAAGTTCTTTTACGCATTCTATGACGCCAGCCAATCAAACATTTACTGCAACTGGTTTAACACAAAGTTATACAGTTACTGCTGCAGATATACCAGCTGGCGCAATTATAACATCATATTCTTATGATGTTACTGTAAGTACAACAGATTGGTTATCCGAAATTTCACTTTTAGGAACCTACCCAGGGGGAACCGTTAATGGCTCATCTTTCGGTGGCAACGTTGCTGGTACTAATATAAATCAAACAGGTTCTGGTACTATATCCGGATTACCTTCTGCTCTTGGTACATATACTTTTGTTTGGGATGATGCAAATGATTTTGGTGGTACTTTTAATACAGTAAATAGTGCTTCTTTCACAATTAACTATATAACAAGAACGCAAATAACTGATGCCGCAAATGCACCAACTAATATGGTAATTCCTTTAGATGCTATTATATTAGAGCCAGGAGAGACAATGTCTGTTACGTTTGATGTTACAGTAGATGCAGGTGCTTCAGGTACTTTAACTAATAATGTAAATGTTGGTGCTGATGGATCTCCGGTTTTTTCAGACAATGTAAGTAATACAGTTATAGCAGTTCCAGATCCATGTGATGCAGTTGCATCTGGCAATCCTGATAACGATGGTGATGGTGTAAGTGATATATGTGATGAAGACGATGACAACGATGGTATTTTAGATTCAAATGAATTATATTGTAATCAGTCTACTTATGCAAATTCAAATTTTGGCACAGGGGCATTTCAAGAGCAACTTTATATTTTTGATTGGTCAAACGTAGGAGCAAATTTAAATAATGGTGATACTCAAACTTTTACTATAAACGATTTAATTATTACAGCTACATTTTCTAACGTAGCAGTAACAGTAGGTTCAGGTAATATTACCCCAACAGATATGATGACTTGGGCTGAAGCTAGAATTTCTGAATTATATAATACACCAGGAGGTAATGAGGCTTTATATGGTTCTGCATTAATAGAAGCTTTTTCTTTTACTGTTGATTTCGTAGCGACTAAAAATGGAGTACCCTATCCTTTAAATATTATAGCGTTTGATGCTGAATCAACAACGGATAATGGTGGAGAATCTATTTCCTTTCAATCAAATGGTGGAGATTGGACATTTTTGGAAGGTATTGATGTTGGTGCGGGTACGTTAGGTGATTTTACCCTAAATTCAAATACACTTACAGTCAATGATACTTTTGATGCTAATGAAGGTAATAGTTTATATGTTTCAGAAGGCGCGACTTCAATCAATGTATCAGTCGTTTCTCCAGGAACTGCTCAACAAGCTGTAGGTTTTGCAATTAGATTGTCTTGTGATACTGATGCAGATGGAATAGTAAATTCTCTTGATACAGATAGTGATAATGATGGTTGTCCAGATGCTTTAGAGGGTGGAGATAATATTCCGTTAAGCAGTGTTGATGGAAATGGAAGGTTAACAGGAACAGCAGATGCTTCAACAAATGGAGTCCCTAATAATGTAAGTTCAACCACAGGTCAAAGTGTTGGTGCTTCAACAAATGCTTCAACCTTTGATTCGTTTGGTCAATGTGATTCTGATAATGATGGAACAGTAGACGCCAATGATTTATGTCCAGGGTCAGATGATAATGCTAATGCTGATGGTGATAGTGTGCCTGATGGTTGTGATGAAGATGACGATAATGATGGGATTTTAGATGTCAATGAAGGGTTTTCAATAACAACAAACTCTGCACCAGCATGTGGAACCCAAACCATATTAAATTTTAATAATCCATTTACAGAAGAATCAGGTGATGGAAATGCCGCCACATTTTTACAAGGCGAAACTTTTAGGTTTCCAAATGTAGCCGCAGGTATTGATGCATTGGTAACTATAGTAACATTAAATGGAACTTCATTACCAACTTTAGATGATAATGGTTCTAACCCTAATGCTTTTCAACCTCAATCAGCATTTAATTTAGTTAATATAGGTGACCAAGCCTACACAGAATTTAGGTTCGATTTTGTTACAACAGGAGGAACAGTTGGTGTTAATGATGTCATTATCCCTGATTTTTTTGTTAATTTTAATGATGTTGATGGCAATAATAGTTTTGGAGAGCAAAATTGGTCGCAGTTACCTATTGGTTATTTTGCAGAAAATCCAACAGAATTAACTATAGAAACTGTAGATAATTTTGTGGTAGGTACGTCCGGTAATGTTGAATATACAGGTGTAACAAATAATTTTCCCCAAGTTAACTATGCAACACAACATCAAGGTAAATCTTCTTACACTATTCGTTTAGGAGTGGTTGCAAGAGTAGCTGGTGCCTCTGGTACTGGTAGACAGCATAACGTGGAATTTGATTGTGCTTCAAATTTTAGTAATCCATCAAGTACAACAACGGTTGATACAGATGGAGATGGTCTAGCAGATCATTTAGATACAGATAGTGATGGTGATGGTTGTCCGGATGCTGTTGAAGGAACAGCAGGAATACTTTCTTCAGAATTAGATGGTAATGACAGAGTACCAGGAACAGTAAGTTCTAGTGGTGTGCCAAATTTAGTAAATGGGGGTAGTGGACAAGGAGCAGGAAGTTCTACAAATGCAAGTGTTTCTGCCTGTGAGCCAACTGCAGTAGACGATACGGCAAGTGTAGATGAAGATGATACGGTAAACATAGATGTCTTAGACGACGATAATTTTGGAGGCGATGGCCCAAGTACAGGTACGATAACAATCACAAGCGGACCAACAAACGGAACAGCTACGGTAAATGATGGTGGTACACCAAACGATCCAACCGACGATACGATTGATTACACCCCAAATGCGGATTACAATGGTCCTGATCAAATCACTTATGAGATTTGTGATGCCGATGGCGATTGTACCACGGCAGTAGTAGATATCACAGTAGATCCAGTAGATGATACACCAACTGCAGTAGACGATACGGCAAGTGTAGATGAAGATGATACGGTAAACATAGATGTCTTAGACGACGATAATTTTGGAGGCGATGGCCCAAGTACAGGCACGATAACAATCACAAGCGGACCAACAAACGGAACAGCTACGGTAAATGATGGTGGTACACCAAACGATCCAACCGACGATACGATTGATTACACCCCAAATGCGGATTACAATGGACCCGATCAAATCACTTATGAGATTTGTGATGCCGATGGCGATTGTACCACGGCAGTAGTAGATATCACAGTAGACCCAGTAGATGATACACCAACTGCAGTAGACGATACGGCAAGTGTAGATGAAGATGATACGGTAAACATAGATGTCTTAGACGACGATAATTTTGGAGGCGATGGCCCAAGTACAGGTACGATAACAATCACAAGCGGACCAACAAACGGAACAGCTACGGTAAATGATGGTGGTACACCAAACGATCCAACCGACGATACGATTGATTACACCCCAAATGCGGATTACAATGGACCCGATCAAATCACTTATGAGATTTGTGATGCCGATGGCGATTGTACCACGGCAGTAGTAGATATCACAGTAGACCCAGTAGATGATACACCAACTGCAGTAGACGATACGGCAAGTGTAGATGAAGATGATACGGTAAACATAGATGTCTTAGACGACGATAATTTTGGAGGCGATGGCCCAAGTACAGGTACGATAACAATCACAAGCGGACCAACAAACGGAACAGCTACGGTAAATGATGGTGGTACACCAAACGATCCAACCGACGATACGATTGATTACACCCCAAATGCGGATTACAATGGTCCTGATCAAATCACTTATGAGATTTGTGATGCCGATGGCGATTGTACCACGGCAGTAGTAGATATCACAGTAGATCCAGTAGATGATACACCAACTGCAGTAGACGATACGGCAAGTGTAGATGAAGATGATACGGTAAACATAGATGTCTTAGACGACGATAATTTTGGAGGCGATGGCCCAAGTACAGGCACGATAACAATCACAAGCGGACCAACAAACGGAACAGCTACGGTAAATGATGGTGGTACACCAAACGATCCAACCGACGATACGATTGATTACACCCCAAATGCGGATTACAATGGACCCGATCAAATCACTTATGAGATTTGTGATGCCGATGGCGATTGTACCACGGCAGTAGTAGATATCACAGTAGACCCAGTAGATGATACACCAACTGCAGTAGACGATACGGCAAGTGTAGATGAAGATGATACGGTAAACATAGATGTCTTAGACGACGATAATTTTGGAGGCGATGGCCCAAGTACAGGTACGATAACAATCACAAGCGGACCAACAAACGGAACAGCTACGGTAAATGATGGTGGTACACCAAACGATCCAACCGACGATACGATTGATTACACCCCAAATGCGGATTACAATGGACCCGATCAAATCACTTATGAGATTTGTGATGCCGATGGCGATTGTACCACGGCAGTAGTAGATATCACAGTAGACCCAGTAGATGATACACCAACTGCAGTAGACGATACGGCAAGTGTAGATGAAGATGATACGGTAAACATAGATGTCTTAGACGACGATAATTTTGGAGGCGATGGCCCAAGTACAGGTACGATAACAATCACAAGCGGACCAACAAACGGAACAGCTACGGTAAATGATGGTGGTACACCAAACGATCCAACCGACGATACGATTGATTACACCCCAAATGCGGATTACAATGGACCCGATCAAATCACTTATGAGATTTGTGATGCCGATGGCGATTGTACCACGGCAGTAGTAGATATCACAGTAGACCCAGTAGATGATACACCAACTGCAGTAGACGATACGGCAAGTGTAGATGAAGATGATACGGTAAACATAGATGTCTTAGACGACGATAATTTTGGAGGCGATGGCCCAAGTACAGGTACGATAACAATCACAAGCGGACCAACAAACGGAACAGCTACGGTAAATGATGGTGGTACACCAAACGATCCAACCGACGATACGATTGATTACACCCCAAATGCGGATTACAATGGACCCGATCAAATCACTTATGAGATTTGTGATGCCGATGGCGATTGTACCACGGCAGTAGTAGATATCACAGTAGATCCAGTAGATGATACACCAACTGCAGTAGACGATACGGCAAGTGTAGATGAAGATGATAC
This sequence comes from Algibacter sp. R77976, assembly GCF_044594645.1. GTDB lineage: Bacteria > Bacteroidota > Bacteroidia > Flavobacteriales > Flavobacteriaceae > Algibacter_B. The sequence continues at coordinate 3,695,605 of NZ_CP138989.1, read as the reverse complement.
GGTAAACATAGATGTCTTAGACGACGATAATTTTGGAGGCGATGGCCCAAGTACAGGTACGATAACAATCACAAGCGGACCAACAAACGGAACAGCTACGGTAAATGATGGTGGTACACCAAACGATCCAACCGACGATACGATTGATTACACCCCAAATGCGGATTACAATGGACCCGATCAAATCACTTATGAGATTTGTGATGCCGATGGCGATTGTACCACGGCAGTAGTAGATATCACAGTAGACCCAGTAGATGATACACCAACTGCAGTAGACGATACGGCAAGTGTAGATGAAGATGATACGGTAAACATAGATGTCTTAGACGACGATAATTTTGGAGGCGATGGCCCAAGTACAGGCACGATAACAATCACAAGCGGACCAACAAACGGAACAGCTACGGTAAATGATGGTGGTACACCAAACGATCCAACCGACGATACGATTGATTACACCCCAAATGCGGATTACAATGGACCCGATCAAATCACTTATGAGATTTGTGATGCCGATGGCGATTGTACCACGGCAGTAGTAGATATCACAGTAGACCCAGTAGATGATACACCAACTGCAGTAGACGATACGGCAAGTGTAGATGAAGATGATACGGTAAACATAGATGTCTTAGACGACGATAATTTTGGAGGCGATGGCCCAAGTACAGGCACGATAACAATCACAAGCGGACCAACAAACGGAACAGCTACGGTAAATGATGGTGGTACACCAAACGATCCAACCGACGATACGATTGATTACACCCCAAATGCGGATTACAATGGACCCGATCAAATCACTTATGAGATTTGTGATGCCGATGGCGATTGTACCACGGCAGTAGTAGATATCACAGTAGACCCAGTAGATGATACACCAACTGCAGTAGACGATACGGCAAGTGTAGATGAAGATGATACGGTAAACATAGATGTCTTAGACGACGATAATTTTGGAGGCGATGGCCCAAGTACAGGTACGATAACAATCACAAGCGGACCAACAAACGGAACAGCTACGGTAAATGATGGTGGTACACCAAACGATCCAACCGACGATACGATTGATTACACCCCAAATGCGGATTACAATGGACCCGATCAAATCACTTATGAGATTTGTGATGCCGATGGCGATTGTACCACGGCAGTAGTAGATATCACAGTAGACCCAGTAGATGATACACCAACTGCAGTAGACGATACGGCAAGTGTAGATGAAGATGATACGGTAAACATAGATGTCTTAGACGACGATAATTTTGGAGGCGATGGCCCAAGTACAGGTACGATAACAATCACAAGCGGACCAACAAACGGAACAGCTACGGTAAATGATGGTGGTACACCAAACGATCCAACCGACGATACGATTGATTACACCCCAAATGCGGATTACAATGGACCCGATCAAATCACTTATGAGATTTGTGATGCCGATGGCGATTGTACCACGGCAGTAGTAGATATCACAGTAGATCCAGTAGATGATACACCAACTGCAGTAGACGATACGGCAAGTGTAGATGAAGATGATACGGTAAACATAGATGTCTTAGACGACGATAATTTTGGAGGCGATGGCCCAAGTACAGGTACGATAACAATCACAAGCGGACCAACAAACGGAACAGCTACGGTAAATGATGGTGGTACACCAAACGATCCAACCGACGATACGATTGATTACACCCCAAATGCGGATTACAATGGACCCGATCAAATCACTTATGAGATTTGTGATGCCGATGGCGATTGTACCACGGCAGTAGTAGATATCACAGTAGACCCAGTAGATGATACACCAACTGCAGTAGACGATACGGCAAGTGTAGATGAAGATGATACGGTAAACATAGATGTCTTAGACGACGATAATTTTGGAGGCGATGGCCCAAGTACAGGCACGATAACAATCACAAGCGGACCAACAAACGGAACAGCTACGGTAAATGATGGTGGTACACCAAACGATCCAACCGACGATACGATTGATTACACCCCAAATGCGGATTACAATGGACCCGATCAAATCACTTATGAGATTTGTGATGCCGATGGCGATTGTACCACGGCAGTAGTAGATATCACAGTAGACCCATTAGATGATGATCCTATTGCAAACAATGATGCTGGATCAACTAATGAAAATGTTGATGTGATTATTAATGTCACAGGAAATGATATAGATTCAGATGGTACAATTGATGATTTAACTATAGATTTAGATCCTAGTACACCAGGGCAGCAAAGTACATTTACTGTATCAGGAGAGGGAACATTTACTGATAATGGAGATGGAACAGTTACTTTTGACCCTGTACCTGGATATAATAATGGTACTACTACAATTACATATACGGTAAATGATAATGATGGTAATACATCCAATGTGGCAACTATATCTGTAACGATACCAGCTTGTCCAAGTTCTTTAGATAGTGATGGCGATGGTTTAACCGATTGTGAAGAAACAACTGGTATAGATGATCCAAACACACCAGAAGATCCAAATGATTATCCAGGTGGACCATTCGATCCAAACGATCCATGTGATCCAATCGGTATTGATTCAACAGATAGTGATGGTGATGGCTTAACTGATTGTGAAGAAACAACAGGCATAGATGATCCAAACACACCAGAAGATCCAAATGATTATCCAGGCGGACCATTCGATCCAAACGATCCATGTGATCCAATCGGTATTGATTCAACAGATAGTGATGGTGATGGTTTAACTGATTGTGAAGAAACAACAGGCATAGATGATCCAAACACACCAGAAGATCCAAATGATTATCCAGGCGGACCATTCGATCCTAACGATCCATGTGATCCAATCGGTATTGATTCAACAGATAGTGATGGTGATGGTTTAACCGATTGTGAAGAAACAACAGGCATAGATGATCCAAACACACCAGAAGATCCAAATGATTATCCAGGCGGACCATTTGATCCAAACGATCCATGTGATCCAATCGGTATTGATTCAACAGATAGTGATGGTGATGGTTTAACCGATTGTGAAGAAACAACAGGCATAGACGATCCAAACACACCAGAAGATCCAAATGATTATCCAGGCGGACCATTTGATCCAAACGATCCATGTGATCCAATCGGTATTGATTCAACAGATAGTGATGGTGATGGCTTAACTGATTGTGAAGAAACAACAGGCATAGATGATCCAAACACACCAGAAGATCCAAATGATTATCCAGGCGGACCATTCGATCCAAACGATCCATGTGATCCAATCGGTATTGATTCAACAGATAGTGATGGTGATGGCTTAACTGATTGTGAAGAAACAACAGGCATAGATGATCCAAACACACCAGAAGATCCAAATGATTATCCAGGCGGACCATTTGATCCTAACGATCCATGTGATCCAATCGGTATTGATTCAACAGATAGTGATGGTGATGGTTTAACCGATTGTGAAGAAACAACGGGCATAGATGATCCAAACACACCAGAAGATCCAAATGATTATCCAGGTGGACCATTCGATCCAAACGATCCATGTGATCCAATTATAGCAAACTGTTTTCCAGTAGCTAATAATGATGGTGGAACAACGGATCCTGGAATTGATATTATTATTGATATAACTATTAATGATTCTGATCCAGATGGAACAATTGATGATTTAACTATAGATTTAGATCCTAGTACACCAGGACAGCAAAGTAGTTTTACAGTACCGGGAGAAGGTACATTTACTGATAATGGAGATGGAACAGTTACATTCAGTCCAGCTCCAGGTTATACTGCAGGAACTACAGTGATTACTTATACTGTACTAGATGATGAAGGTAATATATCTAATGTTGCAACAATAACTGTAGTTGTTCCTCTATGTACATCAACTGTTGATAGTGATGGCGATGGTTTAACCGATTGTGAAGAAATAACAGGCATAGATGACCCAATAACTCCTGAAAATCCAAATGATTATCCAGGTGGTCCAACAAGTGATCCAAACGATCCATGTGATCCAATCGGTATCGATTCAACAGATAGTGATGGTGATGGTTTAACAGATTGTGAAGAAACAACGGGTATAGATGATCCAAACACACCAGAAGATCCAAATGATTATCCAGGCGGACCATTTGATCCAAACGATCCATGTGATCCAATCGGTATTGATTCAACAGATAGTGATGGTGATGGTTTAACAGATTGTGAAGAAACAACTGGAATAGACGATCCAAACACACCAGAAGATCCAAATGATTATCCAGGCGGACCATTTGATCCAAACGATCCATGTGATCCAATCGGTATCGATTCAACAGATAGTGATGGTGATGGTTTAACAGATTGTGAAGAAACAACTGGAATAGACGATCCAAACACACCAGAAGATCCAAATGATTATCCAGGCGGACCATTTGATCCAAACGATCCATGTGATCCAATCGGTATTGATTCAACAGATAGTGATGGTGATGGTTTAACAGATTGTGAAGAAACAACTGGAATAGACGATCCAAACACACCAGAAGATCCAAATGATTATCCAGGTGGACCATTTGATCCTAATGATCCATGTGATCCAATCGGTATCGATTCAACAGATAGTGATGGTGATGGTTTAACAGATTGTGAAGAAACAACTGGAATAGACGATCCAAACACACCAGAAGATCCAAATGATTATCCAGGCGGACCATTTGATCCAAACGATCCATGTGATCCAATCGGTATTGATTCAACAGATAGTGATGGTGATGGTTTAACAGATTGTGAAGAAACAACGGGTATAGACGATCCAAACACACCAGAAGATCCAAATGATTATCCAGGTGGACCATTTGATCCTAATGATCCATGTGATCCAATCGGTATCGATTCAACAGATAGTGATGGTGATGGTTTAACTGATTGTGAAGAAACAACGGGTATAGACGATCCAAACACACCAGAAGATCCAAATGATTATCCAGGCGGACCATTTGATCCTAACGATCCATGTGATCCAATCGGTATAGATTCAACAGATAGTGATGGCGATGGTTTAACCGATTGTGAAGAAACAACGGGTATAGACGATCCAAACACACCAGAAGATCCAAATGATTATCCAGGTGGACCATTTGATCCAAACGATCCATGTGATCCAATCGGTATTGATTCAACAGATAGTGATGGTGATGGTTTAACAGATTGTGAAGAAACAACGGGTATAGACGATCCAAACACACCAGAAGATCCAAATGATTATCCAGGTGGACCATTTGATCCTAATGATCCATGTGATCCAATCGGTATCGATTCAACAGATAGTGATGGCGATGGTTTAACAGATTGTGAAGAAACAACGGGTATAGACGATCCAAACACACCAGAAGATCCAAATGATTATCCAGGTGGACCATTTGATCCAAACGATCCATGTGATCCAATCGGTATTGATTCAACAGATAGTGATGGTGATGGTTTAACAGATTGTGAAGAAACAACGGGTATAGACGATCCAAACACACCAGAAGATCCAAATGATTATCCAGGTGGACCATTTGATCCTAATGATCCATGTGATCCAATCGGTATCGATTCAACAGATAGTGATGGTGATGGTTTAACTGATTGTGAAGAAACAACGGGTATAGACGATCCAAACACACCAGAAGATCCAAATGATTATCCAGGCGGACCATTTGATCCTAACGATCCATGTGATCCAATCGGTATAGATTCAACAGATAGTGATGGTGATGGTTTAACTGATTGTGAAGAAACAACGGGTATAGACGATCCAAACACACCAGAAGATCCAAATGATTATCCAGGCGGACCATTTGATCCTAACGATCCATGTGATCCAATCGGTATAGATTCAACAGATAGTGATGGCGATGGTTTAACCGATTGTGAAGAAACAACGGGTATAGACGATCCAAATACACCAGAAGATCCGAATGATTATCCAGGCGGACCATTTGATCCGAATGATCCATGTGATCCAATCGGTATCGATTCAACAGATAGTGATGGCGATGGTTTAACAGATTGTGAAGAAACAACGGGTATAGACGATCCAAACACACCAGAAGATCCAAATGATTATCCAGGTGGACCATTTGATCCAAACGATCCATGTGATCCAATCGGTATTGATTCAACAGATAGTGATGGTGATGGTTTAACAGATTGTGAAGAAACAACGGGTATAGACGATCCAAACACACCAGAAGATCCAAATGATTATCCAGGTGGACCATTTGATCCTAATGATCCATGTGATCCAATCGGTATCGATTCAACAGATAGTGATGGTGATGGTTTAACTGATTGTGAAGAAACAACGGGTATAGACGATCCAAACACACCAGAAGATCCAAATGATTATCCAGGCGGACCATTTGATCCTAACGATCCATGTGATCCAATCGGTATAGATTCAACAGATAGTGATGGTGATGGTTTAACTGATTGTGAAGAAACAACGGGTATAGACGATCCAAACACACCAGAAGATCCAAATGATTATCCAGGCGGACCATTTGATCCTAACGATCCATGTGATCCAATCGGTATAGATTCAACAGATAGTGATGGCGATGGTTTAACCGATTGTGAAGAAACAACGGGTATAGACGATCCAAATACACCAGAAGATCCGAATGATTATCCAGGCGGACCATTTGATCCGAATGATCCATGTGATCCAATAGCAACTGGTTGTGAGGCTTCAATTAATGTGACTAAAGTTGCAGATGTATCAGGAACATCATTAGGAAATCGAATTAATTACATAATTGAGGTTGAGAATACGGGTGATTATGTTTTAAGTAATATTGTACTTGTAGATACATTTACTGATATTAATGGTAATGTGATTTCTCTAACTGAAGAACCAACATTTGTAAGTTCTACTTTAGATAGTGAAGAAGGAACACTCCTAGTTGGTGAAATTGCTACATATACTGCAAGCTTTACAATAGACCAGGCAGCAATAAATGCTGGTGGTGTAAGTAATGTTGTAATTGCCAGAGGAAGTAATACTACTGCTGGTACTGTATCTGATACAAGTGATAATGGTGATGATTCTGATGGTAATGTTTCAGATGATCCAACAGTTACTGAGCTAGGTTGTTTAATTGTATTTAATGAGTTCTCTCCAAATGGAGATGGAGATAATGATACTTTGATAATTAATTGTATTGGAAACTTCCCTAACAATAAATTGGAAGTATATAACAGATGGGGTAACCTAGTTTATGAGAAGAGAGCTTATAATAATGATTGGGATGGAACATCTAATGGAAGAGCTACAGTCAATGCTTCTGAAAAGTTACCAGTTGGAACATACTATTATGTTTTAGACTTTGGAGATGGTACTAAACCAAAAGTAGGATGGTTATACATAAATAGATAATATAAAGTAAACGACTAAAAAAAGATTAAAAAAATGATACAAAAATCGTCATTAATAAAAAGTTTAATTTTAGTAGTGTTTACTGCACTATTAAGTTTAGAAACTAAAGCACAACAAGACCCGCAGTACACGCAATATATGTATAACACAATGAGTATAAATGCGGGTTATGCTGGACAAAGAGATGTATTAAGCGCAACGGCTTTATATAGAACGCAATGGGTTGGTATAGATGGGGCTCCAAAAACAATTACTTTTGGAATTCATTCACCTTTAAAAAACGACAGAATTGGTCTTGGTTTAAACATTGTTAGCGATAGGTTAGGTCCTGCAGAGGAAACAAGTATTGATGCTAACGTATCTTACACTATACCGGTTGATGAAACTGGAGACTTAGAATTGTCTTTTGGTCTTAAAGGAGGATTACATATTCTTGATACCGATTGGAGTAAAGGTGTTTTTCAAAATCCTGATAGAGTTTTTAACGATAATTTAAATTTAATATCTCCAACACTTGGAGCAGGTTTGTATTTGCATTCAGAAAAATGGTATTTAGGTCTATCGGTTCCTAATATTTTAAATACTGATCATTACGATGATTTCCAGGAATCTATAGCTACTGAGCGTTTACACTATTTTTTAATTGGTGGTTATGTATTTAATTTAAGCGATAACACAAAACTAAAACCAGCTTTCTTAGTTAAAGGGGTTTCAGGTGCACCGTTGATAGCAGATTTATCGGTTAATGCTTTATTTAATGAAAAGTTTACTTTGGGATTAGCATATAGATGGGATGATTCTGTAAGTGGTTTAGCTGGCTTTCAAATTAATCCAGGATTATTTATAGGTTATGCTTATGATGCAACCACAACAGCATTGAATAATTATAATAGTGGAACACATGAAATTATGTTGCGCTTTGAATTACAAGAAATAGGTAAAATTTTATCACCAAGATTCTTCTAAAAGATTACAGATATGAAAAAAAGAATATATATACTATCTATATTAAGTGTTTTAGTTTTTAATAATTCTTTCGCCCAAAAAGCAAAAGCTTCGAGAGCTATTAAGAAATATGAAAACTTATCATACATAGATTCTAGAGATCAACTATTGGAATTAGCATCTAAAGAAGATGTTTCACCAGAAGTATTTGAAAAATTAGCCAATACCTATTATTTTAATGGTGAAATGCAAGAAGCTTCAAATTGGTATGGAAAACTATTAGATCTTAAAGTCCCAACAGACCCCGAGAATATTTATAGATACGCATTAGCTTTAAAAGCTCAGGAGCAGTATGCAAAGGCCGATCAAGTTTTAAATGATTATGCAAAAATAAAACCTGAAGATTCAAGAATTAAACAATTTTTAAACAAAGGTAATTATGTTAAAGCAATTGATGATATCTCAAAAGATTTTGAGTTAGTAAATTTAGATATTAATACTGCATTTTCAGATTTTGGAACATCAACATATAACGGTCATTTAATTTTTGCTTCATCAAAAGACATAGATGAAGATATTTATAAATGGAACGAACAACCATTTTTAGATTTGTTTGAATTAAATGAAGACGGAACTGTAACAGAGGTTAACGGCGCAGTAAATACTAAATATCACGAATCTTCTACATCTTTTTCAAAAGATGGAAAAACGGCTTACTTTACTAGAAATAATTTCTTTAAAGGAAAGTTTAAAAGAAGTAATGAGAAAATTAATGGGTTAAAAATTTATAAAGCAACATTGGTTGATAGTGTATGGACAAATATTGAGTCAATGCCTTTTAATAATGATGATTATAATGTAGCGCATCCAGCGCTTAGTGCAGATGAGAAAAAGTTGTATTTCGCTTCAGATATGGCTGGAACCCAAGGTGCCTCAGATATTTTTGTAGTTGATATTAATGAAGATGGTACTTATGGCGAACCTATAAATCTAGGGCCAAAAGTAAATACAGAAGGAAGAGAGAACTTTCCTTTTGTTAGCGAGAAAGGAATTCTTTATTTCTCTTCAGATGGCCATGTTGGATTAGGTGGACTTGATGTTTATAGAGTTGAAGTTGATAAATTAAGTGAGGCATCCACACAGATTCTTAATATTGGAAAGCCAATAAATAGCCCTAAGGATGATTTTGGATTTATTGTAAACGAAACTACAGGTAAAGGTTATATTTCTTCAAATAGAGCAGGAGGTAAGGGTGATGATGATATTTATAGTTTTGTAATTCCAGCGTGTACTAAAGGCGTGACAGGAACAGTTATAAATAAAAGAACACAAGAGATTTTAGCAAGTGCAGATGTGTTTGTTTATGATTCTAGCAGAAATTTACTTCATACTTTAAAAAGTGACGAGTCTGGTAAATTTTCTTTCGATTTAGGTTGTAAAGAGAAAACGTATTTGATAGAAGCTAAAAAAGATAAATACAAAGACGATTTTATAGATTTTTCAGTTAAAGCAGATAAAAATGAAGCCTTAAAATTAGAGCTGAATTTAGAGCCTGAAGGTCCTGAAGTTGCTAAAATAGGTACAGATTTAGCATTATTATTAAATTTAAATCCTATTTATTTTGATTATGATAAATCATTTATCCGTCCTGATGCTGAAATTGAATTAGCAAAAGTTATAAAATACATGACCGAATATCCAAATGTAAAAATAGATGTTCGCTCTCATACAGATTCAAGAGGAAAAGATGCTTATAACTGGGCATTATCTAATAGAAGAAATAAATCTACAATAGCTTATATTATAGAAAAAGGTGGTATTTCTGCCGCTCGTATTACAGGTCAAGGATACGGAGAAACTCGATTAACTAACCGTTGTTCAAATGGTGTTAAATGTTCTAAAGCAGAACATCAAGATAATAGACGAAGTGAGTTTATTGTAGTAGCAAACTAATAGTATTTAACTAAAAATAAAAGGCATCTAAATTTATTTAGGTGCTTTTTGTTTTATAGAGTTTTACTAAGTTATAATTTTGTTTGTATTTTTGTTTTATATGAAAGAAGAAAAAGTAATTCTTGTTAATGAGCAAGATGAACAAATTGGCTTAATGCCTAAAATGGAAGCTCATGAAAAAGCGGTATTACATCGTGCATTTTCAGTTTTTGTTTTTAATGAGAAGAATGAGTTGATGTTACAGCAAAGAGCTTTAAATAAATACCATTCACCAGGACTATGGACTAATACATGCTGTAGTCATCAACGAGATGGAGAAACAAATATTCAAGCCGGTAAAAGACGCTTAATGGAAGAAATGGGTTTTGTTGTAGATTTAAAAGAATCTATTTCATTTATATATAAAGCACCCTTTGATAATGGTTTAACTGAGCATGAGTACGATCACGTTTTGCTGGGTAAATATGAAAATGAACCTATTATTAATCCAGATGAAGTAGCAAGTTGGAAATGGATGCCATTAGAAGATGTAAAGGCAGATATATTAGAAAACCCAGAATCATATACTGAATGGTTTAAAGTTATTTTTGATAAATTCTATGAACACATAAATATCTCCTCTTAAATGAAAGTTACAGTTAGTAGAAAGGCACATTTTAATGCAGCCCATAGGTTGTACAGAAAAGATTGGAGTTTTGAGAAAAATGATGAAATTTTTGGAAAATGTAATAACCCTAATTTTCATGGTCATAATTACGAACTTATTGTAAGTGTAACTGGTGAAATAGATAAACAAACAGGGTATGTTATTGATATGAAGATTTTAAAAGATATTATTAAAAGTGAAGTTGAAGATGCTTTTGATCATAAAAATTTAAATGTTGAAGTTCCAGAGTTTAAAGAATTAAACCCAACTGCAGAAAATATTGTGGTAGTTATTTATAATAAAATGAAAGCTAAATTGAGTAATAATTTAGCTCTAGAAATTACACTATATGAAACGCCACGAAACTTTGTAACGTATTCTGGTAATTAAAATATGTGTTCTTAAAATTTAGAATAAAAAAGCTACCCTATTAGAAGTTAATGTGTAGTTTTGTAATCAATTAAAATAAGAAATTATGGCAAATGTTAGAGATTTAAAAAAAGATATTAATTACGTTTTAGGCGATATTATTGAAGCAGTTTACATTTGGGAGTACTCAAATACAGATAAAGACACTAAAAAGAGTGAAGCTATTATAGATGAAGCAATAGAGACTTTTGATGAGTTAATAGCAAAAGTAAATGCAAAGAATGTTGACAATGCAAAAGCACATTTTAAGGCAATAAACAGCGACTTAGAATCTAAGGGCAGAGCTTTAATAGAAAAAATTAATAATCTTGGGTAAATTTTTTTAACGGACTGCTTGCATATATTGTTTTAGATATTATATTTGCACCCGTTAAAACGCCGATGTAGCTCAGCTGGCTAGAGCAGCTGATTTGTAATCAGCAGGTCGTGGGTTCGAGTCCCTCCATCGGCTCTTAAAAATAAAAAAGCCTTTCCAATTGGAAAGGCTTTTTTATACAAAACTATTTAAAAATCAATTAGTTATTGGCTTCTGTCTTTTTAATACTATTAATATAAGCTTCTAATTCTTTACCATATTTAGATGCTTTTATTTTAGGTGTTAAAGATTTATTTATAGTATCTAATAAATCCATTCTTGCGTTATAAATTTCCGTTAGCGCTAAATATGGTGCTACCTCGCTATCTTTATTGTTTAATGCGAAATTTACAGTAAATAAGAATCTACGTTTCATGCTATTTTCTGTAGCTTTTTTTAGCTTAATAAATTCAGAAGTGTCATTTTCTTTTTGAGCATCAAATTGTTCTTTAATCAGTTCTAAATTTCTATTATTCATTTTAGTAATTAGTAACTTATATTCATCCAATACTTCTTGTTGTTTAGAACCTTTAATATCAGCATCAAAAGCAAAATTTTTCAATGTAGTATTAATTTCTGTAATACCTTTATCTGCAAAAAAGCTAATTCTATCTTTTTCAGCACTATGCTTATCTAAGTATAAATAGAAAACTTCTGGAGCATCTAGTGCACTATGTAGTTCAATATCTTTATTTCCATTAATAATTAATGAATCTACTGTAACTAATAAGGTGTCTTTATCTTTTTTAAGATAGAGTGTTCCTTTTTTTAACCCTTTAATATTAACTTTTACAGTTAAATCACTATGGTCTTTGCCACAAGAAATAAAAAATAATACTATTAATAAGAATGATATTTTTTTCATCGAAATTTTAAATATTTATATAAATACAAATATCAAACAATTAAATGTCTTTTGCTAGTCCCTTAATATTAATTTGTTTTGTTAATTATTTCATAAAATAAGTTTGAGTATGTTTTTGGCACGAGGATTGTAGTATACTAATCGTAATTACATTCGTTATAAAGTTTATTGAGTGGTTACTTTAAACTCAAGAATTGTAATTCATATTTTGGTTGGTTAGTTAGAAAAAAAGCACCCTGTTAATGGGTGCTTTTTTTATTTTAATTAGTTTGTTTCTAAAAATTTAATCACCATGAAAAGTGTATTTCATCGATAATATCGATAAACTCATCTAAAATTGTTAAAATTTAATGTATTTCATCGATTTATAGTGTTTTTAATCGGATAAATATATTTCATAGTTATATATTTGGAGTGTACTAAATAACACACTTTTTAGTTCAATGGATTAATTAATTAATATTTGCATTATGTTGTTAAACAAGGAAACCCCAAATCTAGCTTCATAATATAAAAAGCAAATTGAAAAGAAGCCGAGTTTGAGGGAACTCGGCTTTTTTATGCAATAATTCTAAATGTTAAATTAATTCTATTTCCTATAATTTTTTTTGTTTTAGGAATTTGATGCAGCCAGTTATTTTGAGTTTCGCCTCGCATTAATAAAAGACTTCCGTGTTGTAAAATTAATTTTGTTTTAAGCAGTTTATCTGTTTTGTGTTTAAGATGAAAAACTCGTTCTGCACCAAACGATACTGAAGCTATAATTGGATTTTCGCCAAGCTCTTTTTCATCATCTGCATGCCAGCCATTACTATCGCTTCCATTTCGGTATAAATTTGCTAAACAACTAGTGAATTTTATTTTTAGATCTGTTTCAATTTTGTTTTTTATACCTAACAAATCATCTTTAAATGCATGAGGTTGCATGATTATATTACTGTATTTGTAGTTTTTTTTATTGTCTGCATAAAAAGCTGTTAAACGCGGTTGTAAATGTGTTTTACCAAAAAGAGTTATAGTATCTTGTTTCCATTCAATATTAGCTAATAAACTTTTAAAATAATTATCTGCTTCATTGTTATTAAAGAAATTAGGATAATAAGTGATTTCTGCACCTTTCAGGTTTAAATTTATAGCACTTTCAAAAAGCATATTCTTTTATTTTCTAAATTAGCATAATTCAAAATTATAATGAAGTATACATTAACTTTTTTAATCGCTTTAGTCTTTACTAGTTTATTTGCACAACTTCCAAAAGGATTTGTATATGTACAAGATGTTATTCCAGATATGGATGTTGAATTGCGTTATTTTACTTCAAATAACTTTGTTGGTGTGCCTATTGAAGGATATCAATCTAACAAACTTATTTTAACTGTTGAAGCAGCCGAAGCTTTAAAAAAGGTGCACGAAGCATTACAAGAGCAGAATTTATGTTTAAAGGTTTATGATGGGTATAGGCCACAACAAGCTGTTAATCACTTTATAAAATGGGCTAGAGATTTAAATGATACTATAAATAAACGGATATTTTACCCTAACGTAAATAAAAGAAACTTGTTTAAAGCAGGCTATATTGCATCGCGATCTGGACATAGTAGGGGCAGTACTGTAGATTTAACCATTATTGATGGTAATACTGGTGAAATATTAGATATGGGAAGCCCTTTTGATTATTTTGGAGACATATCGGCGGTTAATTTTGAAGGTATTACAGACAAACAAAAAGCAAATAGACAATTATTGCAAGCCTTTATGTTGAAATTTGGATTTAGAAATTACCCTAAAGAATGGTGGCATTTTACATTACGTTGGGAACCGTTTCCTAAAACTTATTATGATTTTGTGGTGAAGTAAACGTTATGAGTGAAAACGACTTACTTAGTTTCCCCTCAACTTATAACTTTTTAATACCAACGTTTCTTTTTCTTTTTTGAAGCTTCACTTTTACGTCCTTTTCGGTGTTTGCTTCCTGTTTTATTAGACTTATGCACAATAGGTTTTGCTTTAGGATCTAAAGGATAAGGGTGATCTTCAATAATATCTAATTGTAAGCTAATAAGTTGTTGGATGGTTTTTATATAACTTTTCTCGTCTGCAGAACAAAATGAATATGCGATTCCTGTATTTCCTGCTCTTGCCGTTCTGCCAATTCGGTGTACGTAAGTTTCTGGCACATTAGGTAAATCAAAATTTACTACGGCATCTAAATCGCTAATGTCGATGCCACGTGCGGCAACATCGGTAGCAATTAAAATATTAACCTCACCTTTTTTGAATCGGGTTAGGGCATCTTGTCTTGCGGTTTGGCTTTTATCTCCATGAATACTATCGGCTTTATAACCATTTTTTAACAGCGTTTTTTCCAATTTATCTACACCAAATTTTGTGCGTCTAAAAATAATAATATTACCTTTTATTGTGTTTCTTAGCAAATGCAAACACAGTTCAATTTTCTTAGGCTTAGGTACATAATATAAAACCTGAGCCACATTTTTAGAGGTTGATGAGTTTTGAGCGACTTCAATACGCTGTGGTTCGTTTAAAATAGAATTTGCTAACTGCTCAACTTTATGCGGTATGGTTGCCGAGAATAAAAGAATCTGTTTTTCTTTGGTACATAAACGCTCAATTTTTCTAACATCGTCAATAAAACCCATGTCTAGCATTAAATCGGCTTCATCTAAAACTAAGGTTTCAACATAATCTAAATTAATAATATCTTGTTTATGTAAATCGAGTAAACGGCCAGGTGTTGCAATTAAAATATCTACACCTTTTTTTAAAACATCTTTTTGAGGTTCTATAGATGCACCACCATAAACTACAGTTGTTCTTAAATTAGTGTGCGTGCTGTAGGTTTTAAAATTATCTTCTATTTGAATAGCTAATTCGCGCGTTGGGCTAACTATTAGGGCTTTAATAGTTTTGCCTTTTTTAGGTGCGTCTTGATGGTCTAATAACGATTGTAAAATAGGAAGTGCAAACGCAGCTGTTTTTCCTGTACCGGTTTGTGCTGAAACAATAACATCTTTTTTGTTTAGAACAAGAGGAATTGTTTTTTCTTGCACTAAAGTTGGGTTGTCATATCCAGCTTCTGCAACAGCGCGTAAAATGGGTTTGCTTATTTTTAAATCTTTAAAAGACATCTGTAAAAGTTTGCTACAAAGATATAACAAACCAACACAAAGCTACTTTAAAAAGGCTTTCAGTTTATCTCTTTTTGATTTTCGTATAGCATCATTGGTTTGAATACTTTCAATATGTGCTTTGTTTTTTTCTTTATCGTATAATAAATCGAAAAACTGACTTGTAGTTATACTGTTTTTAGCCTTTTCTACTAACTCTAAAGTATCACCAGTTTTAACATGTCCTTCTTTTAAAACACGAATATAAGTGCCAGGAAAACTATGTTTAATAAATTGTTTTAAGATATTTTGATTACCAAATTTAGCACCTAATTTAAAACAAGGTTCTCTAGGTTCTGTAATTTGAATTAGAGCATCGCCTAATTTATAAATATTACCAACATGAATTTCTTTTTCGTTTAATCGAGAAACGGTAAGGTTTTCGCCAAACATACCCCAATGCCAGTCTAAATTTGGATACAGGTTTTTCCAATACTCATAATGATCTTCAGAAAATAAATAACACGCTTTAAATTCGCCGCCATGATGTTTTCTATCGGTAACTTCATCGCCTTTTACATCGCTAGTTCCTAAGAAAATAGGTGCTTTAGTTGGTGTTTTATAAATACCAGTAATCACTTCTTTACCATTCCAAATAATGGTAGTTGGTTTAGCTGTGTTTGTAGAAGTTATTTTCATTTATGCTTTATTGAACAGTTTTTTTATTTCTGGTTTAGAGAGCTCTATTATGGTAAAAACGCCTAATACAATTCCTAAAATACCAGTAAGGCAATTTATAATAGCCATTACAAATATAAAATTATAGTTTTTAAGCGCTTTAATATATTTTGAGACTAAAAGGGTTAATATCCCAATGGTAACACAAAGTACTAGACCGATGCCACCAATAATAACGAAAATCCAACCAAAATTAAAAGGGAGTTCTGCATTGGTGTCTGCATTTTGGGCAACAGCTCCAAAAAATAAGCCTATACAGCCGTATAAAATAAAGAATATGGAAAAGCATAAGGTTAATATGCCTTTTACTAAGTATAAGGTTCTGAAAGTGTTCAAGTTGTTTTTTATGGTTTCCAAATGATGATTTTATTTTTTCGTTTAAAGGTTTTGTGTATGGCTAGTTCGTGGTTTATCGATTAACTTGGTAAGTACTTAACAAACTGAAAATCCTTAAGGGTTTTTAGAAGTATTCGAGAACAAGCAATCACTTATAGTCATTGTTGGGAACTTTTTTTTAGTTAGTGTTATTAACGATTAATCAGGTCTTTCAGGAATGTAAACAACTTCTACATTTATTTCATTCCCATATGTTACTATTATGGAACATAATACAGAAACACTTTCCTTATTGTGGGTTGCAGGTTTAATCACAGGCATTTTTCTAAGCACTCTTAATATTTCTGCCTGAATGTTTACTTCTGAATCTCTCACTTTCATGCCAGTTAAATTTCCCTTTTTGTCGATTATAAAAAATGCTTCTACCTGTTTTGGTTCTGAAAGGTTTAAATCTTTAGATACACTTAAGTTAAACTCTCGCTTAATAAATGTCGATACTTTATTATTAAAACATTCTCTTGTTTCTTCTATAGTGAGATTTTCACAACCATGATAAACTGGCGCAATGTCTGCATCTTTTAATATGATACTATTGTCGGTAGTATAAGTTGCTAAACCGTCATCATGAGAAACGATGCTACATAAACTTAATAAAGCCTGTTCCTCTTGTTCTGTCATATTTCCTTGTGCCATTACTTGTTCCTGAACAGCATTTATTTTCATGATTAAATTACCTTCTGTGTTTCTTAAGGAGTTAGATTCTTTCTTACATGAAAAGCAAAATAGAACAATAAAAATAATTGAAAAGGCCATTAAATATTGGAATCCAAATTTTGTTTTCAGGTTAAAATCGTATTTCATAAGTTTTGATTTTTTTTGCACGTTGCCGAACTAAAGTTAAAGATATGTTTCAATGAATCTTATCGATTGTTAAACGAATTTAGCTGAAATTTTCTGCAATATCAAAACTAACATAAACAAAAAACCACCTTGATTTCGCAAAGTGGTTTTCATTTATATTCTAAAATTGAATGTTTTAATTCACAGAAATAAGTTCAACATCAAAAATAATAACTGAGCCTCCAGGAATAATATCAACTGCAGAGTTGCCGTAACCTAAATCAGCAGGTATAAATAATGTGCCACTTCCACCTTCTTTAAAGTAAGTAATGCCTTCTGAAAAACCTGGTATTAAATTTCCTAAGTTGAAATTTGCACCTGCTACATTTTCATCAAAAACGGTTCCGTCTGTTAAATAGCCTTTATAGGATACGTTTACATTATCGGTTAAGGTTGGTTGTTCACCTTCACCTTCTTCATCAATAGTGTAATATAAACCCGAAGCAGATTTTTGCGCAGTTAAATCATTATCTAATAAATAGTTTTGAATTTCTGTATCGTAATTCACATAAATAAGTTCGATATCAAAAATAATAACGGAACCAGCAGGAATAATTCCATTACTGTTCCTGCCATATGCTAGGTGTGCCGGAATAATAAGTTTTCCGCTTCCACCTTCATTAAAATATTTAAGGCCCTCGGCAAAACCACTTATTAAATTATTTACATAACTAAAAATAGCACCTTCTGTATTTTCATCAAAAATAGTTCCGTCTGTTAAATAGCCTGTGTAAGCTACTTTAACTCTATCGGTGCCTGTTGGAGTAATACCAGTTCCTGGATTGTCGATAATATAATACAAACCAGAACTACTTGATTCTGCTACTAAATTATTCTCTGCAATATAGGCTTGAATTTCTTGTTCGTTTTCTTCGGTGTAGTCTTTTGGGCTATCGTCTGAGCTACAGGCTGTAAAAAAGATTACAGTAAATACCATACATAATTTTTTCATTGTCTTAGTTTTTTGCAAATATAAAAGCTATCGGTTTATTTTTTTATTTTTTAACTTTTCTTTTATGGTTTTAGAAGTTAATTGAAAAGCTAAGGGTTTAACTTTCGTTCGTTATTTAAAATAAGCTTTACAGCCTGTTTGTATTTAAACGGATTAGTAGCTTTTTTTATTGCTTTATAGGTTTTTTGCGGGTTGTTACACGATTGGGAAAAGAATTCCCAAAAGCCTAACATTTTCATTTTAATTGGCGTTGGCCCAGAAAGGTATGCGTCGTATTGATGGTAAATGGTATTATGGAATGCTTCAAAAATATCCCAACGGTTTTTAGGGTATTCTGTCGTGTCGTTTTTTATCATTTGCGGTAAAAATGGGTCGGCAATTAGGCCGCGACCAATCATAAAATGATCGATACTCGGGAAACGCTCTTGCATGGTTTTAAAACTAGCCACACTAGTAATATCGCCGTTATAGTATAACTTGTGATTGGTGCTGCTAATACAACGCTCAAACGCATCAAGATCTACAGGGCCTTTATAGAGTTGTTTGCCAATTCTAGCATGAATGGCAATGTTTTTAAGCGGATATTGATCTAGAATAGGGAAGGCGCCAAGTATTTCTTCAGCATTTTCATAACCCATGCGCATTTTCATAGAGACCAAAATATTGGTTTCCTTATGGGCGCGTTCTAAAATGGTATTTATTTTTTCAGGGTTGCAAATTAAACCGGAACCCATTCCAGATTTAGCAACCATAGGGTATGGGCAACCTAAATTCCAGTTTAACTCTTTATAACCTAGACTTTGCACATACTTGGCAACAAACAAAAATTCTTCGGCATTGTTAGTTATAATTTGTGGGATAACCTCTAATGTGCTATTGTTTTCTACTAATAAATCGTTTTGATAGGACGTTTTTATTTTGAACTTTCCATTTAGCCTTATGTAGGGGGAATAAAAGGTATCTATGCCTCCAAAATAATGATGAAACGCATTACGGAATCTAAAATCTGTAAAGCCTTGTAGAGGTGAAGAGAGTAATGTAAAAGCCATTTAAAATTTATGTGGCGCAAAGATAGGGATATCTTTTATTGAAGTTGTTTTTCTGAAAAGGTTCGTTTAATATGTGTGTCTATAGTTTGTTGCCTGTTTAAATAACTAATTTAGTAAACAAGCACAAGCTAGAGAAAATTCCGAAGGAATTTATCAAGTAGGTACTTGCAAAGCAATTAATTATACGCGGCGTTATTTGTTATTATTTTAGAATAGAGAATATCCAAATATTATTGATAATGTTTTATAATCTGCGTTCCAATTTGAATAAGAAGTTAACACATGTCTAGGTGTTTGATGCCTTAACTCTATGCTGTATTTATCATTATAATTGTAACCTAAACCAAAAGCCATATTATATGCTGTTGTAATATTCAATGAATTAATTTGTGAATCATTTAAACTTGAATCATAAATTAAAGACGCATTGATAAAAATTTTCGACTTATCATTTAAAAAGGAGTAATGTCTTACACCAGAATGGAGCTCAATAGAACTATAATTAACAATTACATCTCTTAAAAATCCATCAGTTGATTTTTTTACTATAAAACTTTGATAAGTGGGCTCAAATATAATTGACCATTTATTTTTATTAAAAGGAAGAATAAATTCTGCTTCTATTCCAAAACCTAAACCTAGCTCGTTTTTAATATTAGTATTTCTATAATTAGATACTAATGAAGCGTTATTTAACCGAGGCCTGATAGTCAAATTAAATAAATCTTTTTTTTTCTTTTCTTCAAAGTTGATGTATTCCTGATTATTACAGCTGTTATAAGCTACAAAAAAATTGACCAAATCTGATTTTCTGTACTTTAATTTTTCTATTTTTTTCTTTTTGATATCAGAGCATTTTAAATCAATCCATAGTTGATTTTTAAATCTATTATTTGCCTTAATTTTATATTCAGGAGTTATATAATTTTTAAATATTAATTGCTTGATATTAGATTTTTCGATACTGTAAAAATATCTTATTAAAATACCGTCAACATAACTATACAAAATAGATTTTCCTTCTACTAATACTTTTAAAAAGAGTTCTTCCTCTTGAAATTTAGCCTTTCTTTCAGTATCTAATTCATTAGATTTGTTACTAGACTTATCAATTTTTACAGAACTTCTCACATACTTTAAAGCGTTATGAATCCCAAATTCTTTAACCGATTTTATTGTTTTTTTATTTAATTCGCTATTTCCTGATAGTTTATATTTGAATTCAGTTGGATTATTTCTCCAATCAAGATTTTTAATTAGGCAATTAATTTTTTGATTATTATTATCGATGTAATATCCATTTTCAAAAGAAATTTGAGAATAGCAATTAAAACTTAAAATTGTGATTAAAAGAAATACTAGTTTTATTTTCATAATTATTTTAATTTATTAGTATTTAAAATTTTGAGTTTTAATTATACATAATGTTTCGCAGACGTGAAATCGTTTTTACGATTTACATTCGACGTTAAGCGAATATAGACGAAATTTTGTATAAAGTCAAGTCTAAAACTTAGCAAAAAACCACCTTGTTTTTACAAAGTGGTTTTTATCAATGTAATGTTGATTACAAAACAAATTAGCTTAAAAACACTAATTATTTCTTGGCTTACATTGCTGCTTTATAAATAGCAATGGTTTCTTCTAATGTTACTTCTCTAGGGTTTCCGCCAGTACAAACATCTGCCATAGCATTTTTAGCCATTTCTTCAAAATCTTCTTCTTTTACACCCAGTTCTTTTAATCCAGATGGTATACCTACAGATTTTGATAAGGCTTTAATGGCTGAAATAGCTGCGTTGGCACCTTGAGTGTCACTCATTTCTAAAACGCCAACACCCATAGCTCTAGCTACTTTTTTTAATTTATGTGCACATGCAGGAATGTTAAATTGCTCTACATGTGGCAATAAAATGGCATTTGCAACACCGTGTGGTAAATCATACATACCACCAAGTTGATGCGCCATAGAATGCACATAACCTAAACCTGCATTAGAAAAAGCTTGACCTGCTATAAATTGTCCCCATGCCATTTTACTTCTAGCTTCAAGATCTTGCCCGTTAACAACAGCCATTTCTAGACTCTGCGAAATTAGTTTTATAGCTTCTAAAGCTAAAGCATCAGACCATCCAAAGGCGCCTTTTGTAACGTAAGTTTCTATGGCATGTGTTAAGGCATCCATTCCTGTTGCAGCAGTTAATGAAGCTGGTTTCCCTAACATTAATACAGGGTCGTTTACAGCAATAGAAACCAAACAGTTTTTATCTACCATAACCATTTTTATATGGCGCTTTTCATCTGTAATAACATAATTTATAGTAACCTCACTAGCGGTACCCGCCGTGGTGTTAATAGCAATAATAGGTAACGATGCTTTTTTTGATAAGTTTATACCTTCATAATCTCCTATATCGCCTCCGTTTGTAGCAAGAATACCAATAGCTTTTCCGCAATCTTGAGGAGATCCTCCTCCTAATGTTAAAATAAAATCACAGTTGTTTTCTTTAAGTAATTCTAATCCATCATTTACATTTTTTGCTGTTGGGTTTGGGTGCACATCATCAAATGTTACAACTTCAATATTAGCAGCTTCAATAACATCAAGTACTTTTTGTGCAACACCTAGTTTTACTAAAACTTTATCGGTTACAAAAAGTGCTTTTTTATATGGAAGTGTTTTTAATTCTTCTCCTAAATCATTTAATGCTCCTGGGCCTATAAGGCTTAATGGTGGTAAGTATATTCTGCGGTTTTGTAACATTTTTTTATATATTATAAGTTAATTAATGCATACAAATCACTACAAAATTTCGCTGTTTTTTTATGATTTTTGTCACCTATTAAAAAATGGCCTTGAATTTAAAATAAAATTGATTACAAAAGGTTTTTATATGTTTAA
Source organism: Algibacter sp. R77976 (assembly GCF_044594645.1). GTDB lineage: Bacteria > Bacteroidota > Bacteroidia > Flavobacteriales > Flavobacteriaceae > Algibacter_B. Next base: position 3,672,999 of record NZ_CP138989.1, on the reverse strand, counting down.
TCTAGACCAAATTATTGATAGGATTTCCTTAAAATAACTGTTGTTATTTTAACAAAATAGTTAAAAAAATGAGTTTAATAAAAAAACCACTTTGCATGTGCAAAGTGGTTTTTTGTTAAAAACTTATATGTTCCTAAAGTTAGGGAAGCATAATAAACCTATTTTATCATCTCGTAACTACGCTTAATAAAGTTTGTTAATTCTTCACCTTTTAATAAGCCTTGAGATAAACGAGCCAAATCTAAACTTTGCGTAATTAAACGCTCTTGTTTCTTTTTGGTTTTAGTACCAAGAATTTCACCAACCAAGTCGGAGTTTGTATTAATAACCAAATTGTACATTTCTGGCATGTTTCCAAACATATTCATGCCGCCACCTCCGGTAGCTTGCATTTCTTTCATTCTACGCATAAATTCTGGTTGCGTAATAGTAAAAGGCGATTCGCTGCTATCCATAGCTTCTAATTGCACTTGGAATTTATCAGAAGGAATAACTTCTTTTAACAATTCATCTAGCGCTTTAGTTTGGTCTTCATCTAATTTAGAAATAGTTGTTTCGTCCTTCTTAATTAAATTATTTACATGATCGCCATCAACACGAGCAAACGTAATGTTTTCTTTAGTGCTTTCTAACTTCTGGATTAAGTGCGATACAATTGGAGAATCTAATAATAAAACTTCGTAATCTTTAGCTTTAGCAGACTCGATGTAACTGTGTTGCGCATCTTTATCAGAAGCGTAAAGAATGACTAGCTTACCATCTTTATCGGTTTGGTTAGCTTTAATTTTGTTGAATAACTCTTCGTAAGTATAATACTTACCATCAACAGTTGGGTATAGTGTAAAGGCCTCAGATTTTTCGAAGAATTTTTCTTCAGAAAGCATTCCGTATTCAATTACAATTTTAATATCGTTCCATTTTGCTTCAAAATCTTCACGGTTATTGTTGAATAACGATTTTAATTTATCGGCTACTTTTCTAGTAATATAAGATGAAATCTTTTTTACAGCACCATCGGCTTGTAAGTAAGAACGCGATACGTTTAATGGAATATCTGGAGAATCAATTACACCACGAAGCATAGTTAAAAACTCCGGTACAATACCTTCAACGTTATCAGTAACAAACACTTGGTTTTGATACAGTTGAATTTTATCCTTCTGGATTTGCATGTCGTTAGACATTTTTGGGAAGTATAAAATACCAGTTAAGTTAAACGGATAATCTACATTTAAATGAATGTTAAATAAAGGCTCTTCAAATTGCATTGGGTACAATTCGCGGTAAAAACCACTATAATCTTCATCTTTTAAATCTGCTGGTAGTTTTGTCCAAGCTGGATTTGGATTGTTAATTATATTATCAACCGTTATTTGTCTGTGCGGCTCAGTTGTTTCTTTACCGTCTTTATCTTTTGTAGTTTCTGGCGTGTGCTTTGGGTCGTTTATTTCTTTGGTTCCAAATTTAATTGAAACAGGCATAAACTTATTGTATTTGTTTAACAACTCAGTAATACGCGCTTCTTCAAGAAATTCTGTAGAATCTTCTGCAATATGAAGAATAATTTCAGTTCCTCTATCTGTTTTATCAGCAGCTTCTAAAGTAAATTCTGGAGAACCATCACATGTCCAATGTGCAGCAGGTTCATCTTTAAAAGACTTCGTAATAATTTCAACTTTCTCTGCAACCATAAATGCAGAATAGAAACCAAGACCAAAATGACCAATAATACCTGAATCTTTAGCAGAATCTTTATATTTATCTAAAAACTCTTCAGCTCCAGAAAAAGCCACTTGGTTAATGTATTTCTCAACTTCATCAGCAGTCATACCTAAACCTTGATCTATAATATGAAGCTTTTTGCCTTCTTTGTCAATTTTAACTTCAATCTGTGGGTTGCCATATTCCACTTTGGCATCACCAACATTAGTTAAGTGCTTTAGTTTTAAAGTTGCATCTGTAGCGTTACTTATCAACTCACGTAAAAATATTTCGTGGTCGCTATACAAGAATTTTTTAATGAGTGGGAAGATGTTTTCTACCGATACATTAATGTTTCCTTTTGTCATGATAATAATTTATTTGTCATTCCCCCGAAGGAGGGAATCTGATTAATTTTAATTTTAACTTACTTGATAACGATTAGACAACAAAAATGCCAATTGCTTAAATGTGACAAACTGACACAATTTTTTTCTTTCAAAAAGTTAAATTTCAATTAAAAGTAAAAATTTCAAATTTCAAAAAAGATGGATATCGGAATTTAGTTTTTATGATTTGGAATTTGATACTATTATTTTGTACTTTGTTATACTATTAAAAAGAATTCCGTTTTTGCGGAAATGAAAAAAAGATTATTAGATATATGTACAATTCAAAAATAATAGGACTTGGCAAGTATGTTCCTGAAAATGTGGTGACTAACCACGATTTATCTAAAGTGATGGATACTAACGATGAGTGGATTCAAGAGCGTACAGGTATAAAAGAACGTAGATGGATTCCAGAAGGATCAGAAGATACATCGGCAGTTATGGGAGCAAAAGCTGCAAGAATTGCCATAGAACGTTCTGGTTTAACTAAAGACGATATCGATTTTATAGTATTCGCAACGCTAAGTCCAGATTATTATTTCCCTGGCTGTGGCGTGCAAATACAAGATATGTTAGATTTAAAAACCGTTGGTGCATTAGATGTTAGAAACCAATGTTCTGGTTTTGTGTATGCCATATCTGTGGCCGACCAATTTATAAAAACAGGTATGTATAAAAACATTCTTGTTATTGGCGCAGAATACCATAGTAACGGTTTAGATAAATCTACACGAGGTAGAGGTGTAAGCGTTATTTTTGGTGATGGGGCAGGAGCTTGTGTGCTCTCACGAGAAGAAGATAATACAAAAGGAATCCTATCAACCCATTTGCATAGCGAGGGTAAATATGCCGATAAATTGATTGTAGAAAGCCCAAGTATTGCACATTGGGTTCCAGAAATTATAGAAGCAGGCGCAGAAGATTTATCATATTTCCCGTATATGGATGGTACGTTTGTGTTTAAACATGCGGTTGTACGTTTTAGTGAAGTGATTATGGAAGGTTTAGCCAAGAACGGACTCCAAAAAGAAAATATAGATATGCTAATACCACACCAAGCAAATCTGCGAATTGCCCAATTTATACAAAAGAAATTTAGCTTACGTGACGATCAAATGTTTAATAACATTATGAAATACGGTAACACAACCGCAGCTTCAGTAATTATTGCACTTACAGAAGCCTGGGAAGAAGGCAAAATAAAAGAAGGCGATAATGTAGTGTTAGCAGCTTTTGGTAGTGGCTTTACTTGGGGAAGTGCCATTATTAAGTGGGCTTAATGTAATAGTTAGTATTAGGGCGTTACTTTTTGCTCATACCTACAAGGTTTTTAAAACCTCGCAGGATCGCAAAAAGTCGGGCTTTACATTACAAGTCCTCGCACCAAAAAAGGTGCTGTGGGCTATCCATTTCAATCCCTAACGCAAAAAAGCAACAAAAAACCCGAAACTTTAAGTTTCGGGTTTTTCTAGCTATCAATCAACTTCAATTAACACTAATGTGAAGAATCATAATACGTTAGGCGTAAAAACTCTAAAAAAATTACTAAAGTGAATCACATTTAACGCATTTTAACAAATATTAAAAACCCGAAACAGGTTTCGAGTTTTTAATTATACTAATCTTGTTTTAACGAATATGTTTGTGTAGACGACTAACTCTAAATAATTACGATTTCGTTTTTTTTGGCTAGATTGTATATACCTCATAACGTAAGTTTATTGTTTGTTATTGTGCTGATAATCAAAATTTAACATATTTTTTAACATTTAAATGATAATTGGCATAATTAAAAAAAGCAAAACCCTTAAACATTACGTTTAAGGGTTTTTTATTTAATAATCCTACAGAAACACTAACCATCAAATATAATGCAGGTTATTAAATGTTTTTTTATACGTTTTACATAAATCCGCCTCCACCAGAATTGGTGTTGCTGTCTCTTTGTTTTCTTTTTAATGAACTATATTTTCCGCCACCAAATCTATACGAAAGCGCAATGTTCCATGTGTTGCTTTCCCAATTAAAACCACCAACAGAAGGGTAAGGTGTTGAGCCTTCAAACTCAAAACGCATGGTTTGCAAAATATCACTATAGTTAAAACTAAGTGTAGCTCTATTGTCTTCCAAGAAGTTGTAACGCATGCCAGTATTCAACATAAACATTGGTTTTCTTGTAAACTGTATGCCTTCTTCCTCACCACGGTACATGGCAAATACAGAGAAACTTAATTTTTTAGAAACCTTAAAATTGTTAAACGCTCTTAAATTCCAAATAATATTATCAACTTCGGTGTCTAGTCTTACAATGTCGTCAATAGTTGCATTCTGAATATCATCAGTATCTAAAATTTCTGTTATACCTTGCTGTGTTTGCGAGTATAAATCGAAACTAGCATTGATACTCCACCATTTAGTTGGTCTATAGTTCGTAGATAGTTCTAGACCAAAGGCTGAGGTATTGTCAAAATTATCATAAGATAAAATAGAATTTGCAGAAGGAACATCTGTTCTATCAATAAACACATATCTACTAATATTGTCTTCAATTATTCTGTAAAATACACCTGCTGTAATACTTCCTTTTTCAAGCTGTCTAGTATAATTAGTTTCAATAGAGTTTGTAAATTGAGGTTGTAACTCAGAGTTTCCAAAAGAAGAAACACGCGGTGTACTCCATTCTCTAATTGGGTTGACTTGGTTTAAACCTGGTCTATCAACTCTCCTGCTAAAACTCAATTGGTACGAGTTCTTTTCAGTTGGGTTATACGTTAAAAATGCAGATGGGTAGATTTGAAAATAATCGTTTGAAAATGGTATTAATTCCGTGCTATTATCATCAAAAGTTCTTAAAGCATCTGCAGTAGCATTAACTTGTTCTGCTCTTAATCCAAATTGGTAATTCCATTTTTCAAGTGTTTTTCCATAAGTAAAGTATACCGAATAAATGTCTCTATTGTATTCAAAGTCTGTACTTGGAGTTGGTATAACGGCTCCTTCACTAGAAAACGTTTGCCCAGTAGACATATAAGCTATATCAGAAGAAAATAAAAGGGCTTGCAAGCCAGCTTCAATTTTAGTTTTTTCATTTACAGGCTTAACATAATCAATATTTACCGTAGTTTGATTACGTTCTGTGCCTACATTATCTACATAATTTGGAGGGAAACTAAAATTAATGAAATCAAAATTAGCAATTTCATCATTCTCAAAATCGTTGTAATCAATTTCAATCTCTAGTGTTTCATCTTCATCTGTAAATTCATGCTTATATGCCAAATTGTATTGTCCAGAATTGTTCTCAGATATGTTGTTAAATAACTGGTTCTGAGTAAGCGTTGAGTAACTTATTACTGTGCTTCCAACACCATCACCATTAAAAACATTTTGGTTTGTAAAAAATGAAATGGTGTTTTTATCATTCATGTAGAAGTCTACACCAACTTTGTATAAATGTGATTTGTTATCGTTTCCAAATTTGAATTCTTGTAATGAGTTGTCGTCTAATCGTGTAATGTCTCCATAGTTATCATACTTTCCAATGTTGTTTCCGTAATTTCCGTAAAAATTAAACTTTCCGTTTCTATAATTCATATCAATAGAACTGTTGAATTTAGCAAAAACTTGGTTTGTTACTCCAATATTAAAATTCCCATTAAAACCTACTTTCGTGTTTTTATGAAGTTTAATATTTATAATGCCACTCATACCTTCAGGGTTATATTTAGCCGAAGGATTGGTAATTAATTCAATTTGCTTAATGGATGTTGAAGGGATTTGTTTTAGCAACTGTGCAATTGGCACATTACTTAATTTGCCATCTACCATAACACGTACGTTTTCGTTACCTCGAAGACTAATATTTCCCGTTTGTTGATCTACATTTACAGACGGGATATTGTTCATGATTTCGCTGGCACTTGCCCCCGCAGTTGTTAAATCTTTACCTACGGTAATAACTTTTCTATCCACTTTTTGTTGAATGGTAGATACTTCTGCAACTACAGTAACTTCGTCTAAACCTTCGGCTTCTTCTTCGAGAAGAATGTTTCCTAAATCGACATTATAATTGCCTTTGCCAATGGTTATATTCTTATTAGTTGTTTTGTAACCTATGTATTGAATACTTACAATTAAATCGCCTTCTGAGACTTTATCAATAGTAAAAGTGCCATCATCAGATGTAATGCCTCCAGTAATTGTTTTACCAGAAGAATTCGTGATAATAATGTTTACATAGGGTAAGGGTTCTTTTAAAGTTGCGTCTAATACTTTACCTAATATGGTACCAGTTTTGTCAACTTTGGGGTCTGGATCTTTAGCGTGTGCTGCTGAAATAGAAAATAGAATAGCGCACAAATAGAGTAGCTTTCTCATGTGGTTGGTTTGATTTTTTGATTGATATTACATAAGAGACGAAAATTTTTAACTTCTGTTACTTTATTTAGCATATATTAACATGCTTTTAACTTTTTTAACATATGAATAAAAAAACATTGGTGCTTGGAGCATCTTTAAAATCAAATAGATATTCTAATTACGCTATACAACGATTGGTTTCTAATAAAATAGAAACTGTGGCCTTTGGTTTAAGAGCTGGTGAAGTATCTGGTGTACAAATTGATACAGATTTATTGCCTTATAAAGATGTACATTCAATAACATTGTACCTAAATCCTCAAAGGCAAAAAGAATACTATAACTATATTTTGTCGCTAAAACCAGAGCGCGTTATTTTTAACCCTGGAACAGAAAACCCAGAATTATATAAAATTCTAGAAGAAAATAATATTGCTTTTGAGGCGGCTTGTACGTTAGTGTTGCTTTCTACGAATCAATATTAACCCTAAAAAGGTAATTAAACCATTTATTGGTAAAATTTCCCAATGAAACTTATAGGTGCCTATAATGCTTTCTGGTAACAAGGTAATCCCGAAAGTTATAATTATAGATGCTAAACCAACTAGCCATACGTAGTTGTCTTTAATTTGATATTTAGTCATAATACCAAAAGCAAACAAGCCAAGTAATGGACCATAAGTAAAAGTGGCAAATTTAAATAGGTTACTAACCACATTTCCTTCTAGACTGTTAAAAATTATAACAACAATTATTAATAAAATAGAAACTCCAATATGTACTTTTTTTCGAAGTGGTTTTTGGGTCTCTTTTGGTAGTTTTTCTATGTTTAAAAAATCAACAGAAAATGATGTAGTTAAAGATGTTAATGCGCTATCGGCACTAGAGTATGCAGCAGCTATCAAACCTATAATAAACGTTACACTTAAAGCAGTACCTAAGTTTTGATTCATTGCAATTTCAGGGAATAATAAATCAGTTCTAACTCTGCCATCTACTGTTGGTACTTGCAATCCAAATTTATCAGCATAAATAAACAATAACGCGCCAAGCGATAAAAAGAAAAAGTTAACAAACACCAGCAATGTAGCCATAGTAAACATGTTTTTCTTAGCTTCTATTGGTGTTTTACAGGTTAAGTTTTTTTGCATCATATCTTGATCTAAGCCTGTCATAGCAATAGCAATAAAAATACCACCAATAAAATATTTCCAAAAATATGTGCTTGCCATTGGATCGTCAAAAAAGAAAATTTTTCCTTTAGTTGAAAACTCAGGAGAATTTAAAAACTCCATATACGTCCAATCTAATTTTTTAGTAATTAAGAAAATAGCAACGCCAACAGAGGTTAACATGGCTAGAGTTTGCAAAGTATCTGTCCATACAATAGTTTTTATACCGCCTCTATTAGTGTAAATCCAAATTAAAAGAATGGAGATAACTACAGTAGCCCAAAACGGAATACCTATATCTTCAAAAACTATATATTGCATGGCTAAGGCAACTAAAAACAGCCTGAACGAGGCACCGGTAACTCGCGATAATAAAAAGAAAAAAGCACCTGTTTTATAACTTATTACTCCAAAACGTTGTTCTAAATATTGATAAATAGAGGTGACGTTAAGTTTGTAATAAATGGGTAGTAAAATAAAAAGAATGAATAAATACCCAACAAAAAAACCAAGAACACCTTGCATGTATGCAAATTGTTGGCCTTCAATCATGCCTGGCACAGAAATAAAAGTAACACCAGAGAGCGATGCGCCTATCATTCCAAAAGCTACTAAATACCATGGTGCAGATTTATTTGCTTTAAAAAAAGCATCGTTGCTATCTTCCTTACCAGTAAAATAAGATATCAAGACTAAAACAACAAAATAAGCTGCAATAAGTAACATGATTTGAGTGGCTGTCATAAAAACTAAATTTTTAAGTTTGGAAAATACAAATATAAATTGATTAAAAGTATCTTAAACATATTGTTGTTTTATAAGGGTAAAAATATAGTGTTGATTTAAAAGAGTAACTTAAAATTAGTGATTTTCATGGCTAAATAGTAATTTCGCAAATATGGAGTTTTCCTCAAAGTTATTGGAGCGTGCAGTAAACGAAATGTCACAATTACCAGGTATTGGTAAGCGTACAGCATTGCGTTTAGTATTGCATATGTTAAGACAGCCTAAGGAGCAAACTTTAGCATTGTCTGAAGCTTTGCAAACCATGCGTAATGATGTAAAGTTCTGTAAATCATGTCATAACATTAGTGATGTTGAACTTTGTGAAATATGTTCGAACCCTAAGCGTAGTATAGGTGTAATTTGCGTTGTTGAAGATGTAAGAGACGTTATGGCCATTGAAAACACAAGTTCATTTAGGGGGCTATATCATGTATTAGGAGGTAAAATTTCGCCTATGGATGGCATTGGGCCACATGATTTAAATATAGAATCTTTAGTAAATAAAGTAAAAGATGGTGAAGTTTCAGAACTTATTTTTGCTTTAAGTTCCACTATGGAGGGGGATACTACTAATTTTTATATTTTCAAACAAATTAAAGATTACAAGGTTACAACGTCAACAATTGCTAGAGGGATTTCAGTTGGTGATGAGTTAGAATATGCAGATGAAATTACCTTGGGTAGAAGTATAATTAATAGAATTCCTTTCGAATCTTCCATTAAAATTTAAAGCAAGCAATATTTGAAACTCTCAATAATTATATTAAATTATAATGTGCAATACTTTTTGGAGCTATGTCTTAGAAGTGTTGAAGCGGCAATTTCTAAAATTGAAGCGGAAATTATTGTAGTAGATAATAACTCTGAAGATGGCAGTTGTAACATGGTAAAAACCTTGTTTCCAAATGTTACTCTAATAGAAAATAAAGAAAACTTTGGGTTTTCAAAAGGGAATAATATAGGTGTGTTGCAAGCTAAGGGTGAGTATTTATGCATATTAAATCCTGATACAGTTGTTGCAGAAGATACGTTTGTAAAACTTTTAGAATTCTCAAAAAATAAAAGTGAATTAGGAATTGTAGGCTGTAAGTTGAAAAATGGAAGTGGGTTGTTTTTGCCAGAAAGTAAAAGAAATATTCCTAGTGTTAATGTAGCATTAAAAAAAATACTTGGAGATTCTAAATTGTATTATGCAAACCATTTGTCTCAAAATGAAATTGGTGAAGTTGATATTTTAGTGGGTGCTTTTATGCTTGTTAAAAAAGAAGTGTATAATGCTGTAGCAGGTTTCGACGAAGATTATTTTATGTATGGCGAAGATATCGATTTGTCATATAAAATACTTAAAGCTGGATATAACAACTATTATTATGGCGAGACCACAGCTATTCATTTTAAAGGTGAGAGTACATTAAGAGATAAAAATTATGCTCGTCGCTTTTATGGTGCGATGCAAATATTTTACGAAAAACATTTTAAGCAAAATTTATTTTTTGATATGGTAGTTTGGTTAGGAATAAAACTGGCTTTTATATTAAGAAGAATTCGAAAGGTAAAAGTTAATAACGTATCAGAGTACATTTTTGTTTCAGATAAGTCGAATCAAAGTATTGAAGACGCATTAAATAAAAAAGTGGTTTTACAGACACAACTAAATGATGTAAAGCCAAATTCAGAAATAATTTTTGATGCTAATATATTTAGTTATAAAGAAATTATTGAGTTTATGCAATGTTCTGAAAAAGAGATAACTTATAAAATATTACCAAATAAGTCTAATTTTATTATTGGTAGTAATGATGGATTTAGTCAAGGTAAAATTATAGAGTTGCAGTAGTTTTTGATAGATATAAATAGGCATAATAGCAATATTTTTGCTAATTTTGCAAAATAAATTAAAAAAACAAGCATTACGTTATTGATATGGCAAAGGTTGAGCTTAGGTTACCAAAAATGGGGGAAAGTGTTGCAGAGGCAACCATTACATCTTGGTTAAAAGATGTTGGTGATACTATCGATATGGACGATCCTGTATTAGAAATTGCTACAGATAAAGTAGATAGCGAAGTGCCTAGTGAAGTTGATGGTGTGTTGGTTGAACGTTTTTTTAAAGTTGATGATGTTGTACAAGTAGGTGAGGTTTTAGCTATTATAGAAACTGAAAGCGATGATGACTTAAATGCAGATGCTAGTAACGAAGTTTCAGTTGAAATTGATAAAATTGAAAATGAAGTTGTTCAACAAGTAGAGCAAACCATTGTAAAAGCTAAAGAAGCTGTTGCTCCGGTTGCTTCTAGTGGAGATCGTTTCTATTCGCCATTGGTAAAAAATATTGCAAAAGCAGAAGGGCTATCTCAAAAAGAACTTGATGGAATTGCAGGAACAGGAAAAGATGCTCGTGTAACTAAAAATGATATTTTAGATTATTTACAAAATAGAGGGGATTCGAAACAGACTGTAGCTCCAGAGGTTAAAGCACCAGTTGCTCAAACCAAAGTTGTAGAAGCTCCTAAAGTAGATAAACCTATAGTAATTTCTAGCGGAGACGATGAGATTATAGAAATGACTAGAATGGGTAAGCTTGTGGCAAACCATATGGTTGATTCTATACAGACATCTGCGCATGTGCAGAGTTTTATTGAGGCCGATGTTACTAATGTTTGGAATTGGAGAAAGAAGGTTAAGGATGGTTTTATGAAACGAGAAGGTGAAAACTTAACGTTTACACCTATCTTTATGGAAGTTATTGCTAAGGCGTTGCGAGATTATCCAATGATGAATATATCTCTTCAAGGTGATACAATAGTTAAAAAGAAAAATATCAATTTAGGTATGGCTGCAGCTTTACCAGACGGTAACCTTATTGTTCCTGTAATAAAAAATGCAGATCAGCTTAACTTGGTTGGGATGACAAAACAGGTTAACGATTTAGCCAATCGTGCTAGAAGCGGTAAACTAAAACCAGACGATACGCAAGGCGGTACTTATACCGTAACTAACGTAGGTACTTTTGGGAGTATAATGGGAACACCTATAATCAATCAACCGCAAGTCGGTATTTTGGCACTTGGTGCTATTAGAAAAGTACCTGCTGTAATAGAAACTGAACAAGGTGATTTTATTGATATTCGTTATAAAATGTTTTTATCACATTCTTACGATCATCGTGTCGTTAATGGTGCCTTAGGAGGTATGTTCGTGAAAGCGGTTACAGATTACCTCGAAGCTTGGGATGTTAATAGAGAAATATAAAGCATAAACGTAAATAAAGTAAAACCTGACTGTAAATCCGTTGGGTTTTTTTTATTTTTGTAGGAATAGTTGTTGAACTAATCTGGTTTTAATGAGAATAATCTATTTCAAAAATGTTCACTTTTTAGTTAGTACCTTTTTATGTGTCACATTATTTTCTTCAAATGCATTTTCTCAATCTGACACATTATATTTTAATTTAGATGGCGTTAAAATAAACAAAGAGAGATTTAAGAATAAAATAGAGAAAGATTTCTACGAAGCAACTATGTATACAACGGATACCTTGGTTGAAATGAAATTGAAGTTACTTTATTGTTTTGGGAAATTATCGGGAGATGTAAAAACTCAACTATTTAAGTTGTTATCATCAAGGCATGAAGTTGATACCACTAAAATTCTGTCTTGTTTTTATAAAGATACTTTGAAAAGTAAATCTGAATTTCCTTTAAAGAATGAAATCTATCTTATTAGCAATGTTGGAGATACCTTGAAAAAGAGGAGTTTTAGTAATATTCGCTCTATGTATTATACTAGTAAACAATGGAAGAAACAGAATGGGGAAATTAAAACTTTAAGGAATTATAAAGCTTATCATAGATTAAATAGAGGGTATATAAGATGGAATCATAACGATTATAAAAAAAGTGTAGAGCTGTTAATGTTTTATGGAGTAAATAATGGAGGTTCCGATAAGATTCAAGGTTTGAAATGGCATAAAGACTATGGAAATGTAATAAAGAAATTGTTTAATTATAAGGATGAAAACTTTAGTTATGTTTTAATAAAGCCAAATGGCGAGTTCTTTATAAAATATGGTTTTATTGCAACGCCTTTTTCTGATTTATTTAATAATACAGATTGGGAATTTCATAGAAATAAATTTTTAAAAGAAAGATAAAAATATAAAGCTTCAATGTGTTTATAGTTAAACACAAGATTATTTTACTTTAAACTTTATTCAATATGTTTTTGTAGAACTTCTAAAAGTTGTTTTTTCGTAGCAAGACCTCTGTAAATATCAGATTCTATTTGAATTATAAAGATTTCTTTGTCAATATTTTCGATTGATTTGCCAGATGCTTTTAATGTTTTTGTCAGTATTACTTTGTCTTTTTCAAGATGTCTTTCTTTAAATGCTATTTTGTTTTCGTTAAATAGGCTTTTAGTTTCTTCACAAAAACTACAATTATTAGATGTATATATGGTAATGTTTGCAGTTTTTAAAGCATCGTCAAAATTTATTTGAAGGTCCTCATCGTCTTTTCTAAATTGAAGATTGGCGCTCACTTCATTTACAATAAACTGGTGTTCATAGTCCCCAGCCGTTCCTGCTAATTTTATAAGTGTTAACAAGTGAGTTTCGCTATTGGGCTCTATAGGTTTTAGAACTGGACGGTTGCTGCTTCGTCTGTAATCTTGTGTTGTAACTCTTAAAAACACCACATAGCCAATACTGTCTGTGTTTTTTGCGTAAAGCTCTAAACGTTTTCCATTTTGTTTTTCAACTAGTATTACTTTTCCCGTATTAACATTTTGAGAAAAAGAAAAAAAGCATGAGCTAAAAAATAGAAAAACTAAAAATAAAAGTTTTAAGTTGGAATTCATAAGTGTTGCAAATTTAAACAAATTTTAAAAGTATATTTGCAATAAACATACCAAGTAATGCAATTAAATTTAACAAAGCCTATCTGTTTTTTCGACCTAGAAACTACAGGAATCAGTATAACTAAAGATCGTATTGTAGAAATTTCAATATTAAAAGTGTTTCCTAACGGTACAGAAGAAAGTAAAACCTGGTTGGTAAATCCAGAAATGCATATCCCAGAAGAGGTTGTTGCAATACATGGGGTCTCTAATGAGAGAGTTGCAAACGAGCCTACTTTTAAAGAATTGGCTAAGGACATCTATAATATGATAAAGGATTCTGATTTGGGTGGATTTAATTCTAACCGTTTTGATATTCCTCTATTAGCTGAAGAAATGTTGCGTGCTGAGGTAGATTTTGATATGAAAAGCACTTTAGCTGTAGATGTGCAAACTATTTTTCATAAAATGGAACAGCGAACTTTAAGTGCTGCTTATAAATTTTATTGCAACGAAAGTTTAGAAAATGCACATAGCGCTGAAGCAGATACAAAAGCAACTTATGAGGTTTTAAAAGCGCAGTTAGATAAGTACGAAGATTTAGAAAACGACACTAAATTTTTAGCCGAATTTAGCTCCCGAAAAAAGTTTGCAGATTTTGCAGGTTTTATAGCTTATAATAAAGAAGGAGTAGAGTGTTTCTCTTTTGGAAAACATAAAGGAAAGTTAGTAACCGAGGTTTTAGAAAAAGAGCCTGGGTATTTTGGCTGGTTGTTAAATGCAGATTTTCCGTTGTATACTAAAAAGGTGTTAACGGCTATAAAGCTTAGGAGTTTTAATAATAAATTGGGGTAAATTGAAAGTCGCAGTTTTCAGTATCAGTAATTGACTTTGGCGGATATTTTCGTTAGGGATTGCAGAGAAAAGCCCACAGCGAGGTACGAGTGAGGACTTGTAAAAAAAAGGCCGACCGCTTGCCCTGAGCGCAGACGAAGGGTGGGGTAACGCCCAAATTAAAATATACTTTAATGCTTTGCGACTTGGAGACTTTGTGATAGAAAAATAAAAAAACATGAAACTAATCTGCATCGGTAGAAATTACACCGAACATATTAATGAATTACAAAATGAAAAACCAACAGATCCTGTTGTTTTTTTGAAACCAGACACGGCTATTCTTTTAAAAAAGCAACCGTTTTTTATTCCAGATTTCTCTGATGATGTGCATTATGAGGTTGAGGTTTTAGTTAAAATTAATAGAGTAGGAAAGCATATTGATAAAAAATTCGCACATAAATATTATAACGATATTGGATTGGGTATTGATTTTACTGCAAGAGATTTACAGAGTGCGCTAAAGGCTAAAGGATTACCTTGGGAAAAAGCAAAATCTTTTGATGGTGCTGCGGTTATTGGTAAATGGATTGATAAAAGTGCGGTGGAAAATGTTAATGATTTTGAGTTTTCGTTAAAAAAGAACAATGATATTGTACAAAATGGAAATACAAGCCACATGCTTTGGAAAATTGATGAATTAATAGAATATGTGTCAAAATATTTTACTTTAAAGATAGGAGATGTTATCTTTACAGGTACACCGGCTGGTGTTGGCAAAGTTGTTGCTAATGATAAATTAAAAGGTTTTATAGAAAATACCGAGATGTTTTCAATAACAGTTAAATAAATGGAGTTACATTATAAATTATTTAGAGTAAGAGAGTTAGCTGATAACGATGAGAGTTTTATAGCTGCTTTAGCCGAAGCTTTTTTAGAAGAAGTACCTGAAGATGCAGAGCGTTTAAAAAAAGCTGTGGCAGAAAATAATTATCAAGAAGCTTACCAAGCAGCTCATAAAATGAAGCCTACGGTAGATTTGTTTGAGCTAGGTGTGTTAGATAAGCTAATAGAGGTTCAGGATTGGGGAAAGTTTACCCAGACAGATGTAGATATTACTGAACAATTAGAAATTGTACTTTCGGCAGTTGAAAAGGCTAGTGCTGAAATGAAGTCTGATTTTAAATTATAATGTTAGCTGAAATTATCACCATAGGTGACGAACTTCTTATTGGGCAAGTTGTAGATACCAATTCTACTTTTATAGCTAAACAGCTTAATAAAATTGGTGTTTCTGTTTATCAAATTACTTCTATTCAAGACGATAAAAAGCATATTTTACAAGCCTTAATGGATGCTGAAGCTCGTGTAGATATTGTTATTTGCACAGGAGGTTTAGGGCCAACAAAAGACGATATTACAAAAAAAACCTTTGCAGAGTATTTTAACGACACATTAGTTAGAGATCAATCGGTTTTAGATAATATTGAGAGTATTTGGAAGCAACATGTTAGAACACAGCTGCTTCAAGTAAATAAAGATCAGGCTTTTGTACCATCTAAGGCAAAAGTATTAATGAATAGGTTGGGTACAGCTCCTGGTATGTGGATTGAAAAAGAGGAGAAAGTATTTATTTCTTTACCTGGTGTGCCTTACGAAATGGAAGCCTTAATAGAATATCAAGTTGTTCCGCGATTAAAAGATAAATATAACTGTCCGTTTATATTACATAAAACCTTGCTTGTTTATGGTTTGGGAGAAAGCGCTTTAGCTGCAAGAATAGAATCTTGGGAAGATGCATTACCTAAACATATTAAATTAGCATATTTACCAAATTTGGGTAAAATGCGTTTGCGTTTATCAACAAAAGGGTTTGATGAAAAAGCATTAATAAAAGAAGTACAAGAACAAATAGATAAGGTTATACCTTTAATAAAAAAGGAATTTGCTGGTTTAGAAGATGAAGATGGATCGGTTGAGGTTGTTATTGCAAAACAACTTACCAAATCTGGAACAACGTTAGCCATCGCAGAAAGTTGCACAGGAGGAGCCGTTGCAGAACGCTTTACTGCACATTCTGGCGCCTCTGCCTTTTTTAAAGGTGGAATAGTAACCTATTCAACGCAATCAAAAATTAATGTTTTAAAAGTATCAAAAGCAGATATTGATGCTTTTTCTGTTGTAAGTTCTCAAGTAGCGGAGGCCATGGCAAAAAATGCACAACAATTATTTCAATCAGATTATGCTATTGCAACTACCGGAAATGCAGGGCCAACAAAAGGAGATTCTAATGCCGAGGTTGGTACCGTGTTTGTCGCTATTGCTAATAAAACAGGAGTTTTTTCTCAGGAGTTTAACTTCGGAAATTCTCGAATAAAAGTGATAAATAAAGCCGTAAATAAAGCTCTAGAAATGCTGCTAAAAGAAATTTTTAAAAATTGATAAAATTTAAGTTGTCATAATGTAAAGATTTTATATATTTGCACCTCGATTTTAAGCAACAAAGAATTTAAAGTTATATAGAATGTCAAGAGTTTGTGAACTTACAGGAAAGAAGGCCATGGTTGGAAACAATGTGTCTCATGCAATGAACAAAACTAAACGCAAATTTCATGCGAATTTAGTTAAGAAACGTTTTTACATTCCAGAAGAAGATAGCTGGATAACTTTAAAAGTTTCTACATCTGCATTAAAAACTATCAATAAAATAGGTATATCTGCAGCAATTAAAGATGCAAAATCTAAAGGATTTTTAAAATAATAGCTGTATTTAATAAAGAATAAGACATGGCAAAGAAAGGCAATAGAATACAAGTAATCTTAGAGTGCACAGAGCACAAAGAGTCTGGAAAACCAGGAACTTCAAGATACATTACAACAAAAAACAAAAAGAATACGCCAGATAGAATGGAGATTAAAAAATTTAATCCTATCCTTAAACGTATGACAGTTCATAAAGAAATTAAATAATTAGAAATTTTAATAAAAAAATTTCAAATAATACCCTATATAGGTCATGGCAAAGAAATCAGTAGCATCATTACAAACAGGATCTAAAAGATTAACAAAAGCAATAAAAATGGTTAAGTCTCCAAAAACAGGAGCTTACATGTTTGTTGAGTCTATAATGAGTCCAGATCAAGTAAACGACTTTTTAGCTAAAAAGTAATATACATTGTTTCAAGATATTATAAGCTGCTTTCTATACGAAAGCGGCTTTTTTATTTTATATTTATCTGCCATAATAACAGTAAGTCCATTATGGTAAGGTAATTGACTCTAATTTATTAGGGCGTTACCACAGGGGTCGGGCTTTCCGCTATATCTTTTGCAAAAAAGCAAAAGGATGTCGCTGCAATCCCTAACGCACTTTTAGTTTAAAATTAACCAACCAGAAAGTAAAATGAGCTTTTTTAAAAAAATATTTTCCTCAGAAAAAAAGGAAACCCTAGATAAAGGATTAGAGAAAACTAAAACCAGTTTTTTAGGCAAGCTAAGTAAAGCCGTAGCCGGAAAATCTAAGGTTGATGATGATGTTTTAGATAATCTTGAAGAGGTTTTAGTATCTAGTGATGTTGGTGTAAATACCACGTTAAAAGTTATTGAGCGCATTGAAGCACGCGTATCTAAAGATAAATATTTAGGAACCGATGAACTAAACAAAATTCTTCGAGAAGAAATTGCAGCCTTATTAAGTGAAACAAACTCTGGAGAAGAAACAGAATATACCATTCCGGAATTGCCAAAACAAGAAAACGGAACCAAAACACCATATGTGTTAATGGTAGTTGGTGTAAATGGTGTTGGTAAAACTACAACTATTGGTAAGTTAGCTTATCAATTTAAGAAACAAGGTTTAAAAGTGGTTCTAGGTGCTGCCGATACGTTTAGAGCAGCAGCTATAGATCAACTTCAGGTTTGGGCAGATAGAGTAGATGTGCCAATGGTACGTCAAGATATGGGAAGTGATCCTGCTTCTGTAGCTTTTGATGCTTTAGAGTCTGGAGTAAATCAAGAAGCCGATGTTATTATTATAGACACAGCAGGTCGTTTACACAATAAAATAAACTTAATGAACGAGCTTACTAAAGTAAAGCGCGTTATGCAAAAGGTGGTTGGAGATGCACCACATGATGTATTATTAGTTTTAGACGGCTCTACAGGGCAAAATGCATTCGAGCAAGCTAAGCAGTTTACGGCAGCAACAGAAGTAACCTCGTTAGCTGTAACTAAATTAGATGGTACTGCAAAAGGTGGTGTGGTTATTGGTATTTCAGACCAATTTAAAATTCCTGTAAAATATATTGGAGTAGGTGAGGGTATTGAAGATTTACAAGTCTTTAATAAATACGAGTTTGTAGATTCTTTTTTTAAATAAAATTCCAGCTAAGGCTTGAAATATCATTATTAAAACTTAAGTATTGAATCATTTTAAAAATGAGAAAACATTAAGAATTTTAATATTTGCCTCTTTAACATATTCAGTATTTAAAGCTTTAGACCTATTATTTACATACATTAAAATTCCATTTGACCTGACAAACCCTTTAATACCAGGATCTTTAATAGATTACGTTAGGTTTCCTACTTATTTTTTATTCCCGTTCTTTTTTATAATTTCTATGAGATGTTATTATTTGATTAGGAATAAAAGATTTGAGCTAGAAACGGTATTGCCAATATTTGTTGTTTTAGTTTTGTATTCTTTTATAGAGGGTTTTGTTTATCAGTTTATACATAGTTTTTACCCTTATAATTAATCAACTAAAGCATTAATTTTTGCCCATAAATCATTATCGAAAGAAGAAAGTGCAAACGTATCATCATCAGCAGCTTCACCCATTCTAATAATTACTAAATCTTGACTTGGAACAACATAAATTTTTTGGTCATTTTTTCCCAATGCCGCATACATGTCATCCGGAGCATTAGGGATTAACTTGCCATTAAACTCAACTTGCGTAGATGGTAAGTGATAGCTGCCTTTTCCGTTTAACCACCACATGTAGCCATAGGCTTCATTTATATTTTGAGACGTATTTGTAGCCTCGTTTAAAAAACTTTCTGGAATAATTTGGGTAGTTTCCCATTTTCCTTTAGCCAATGTTAAAAGGCCAAAACGCGCCATGCTTCTCGCATTACTCCAATACACACTAAGGTCTCCTAAATTAATCCATTGCCCAGTCATACCTATTTTATCTCTTAGACTAGTGTTAAAAAAATCAGACCAATCTTGGTTGCTGGCTTCGGCAATAACGTCTTGCATTTTTACATACACATTGTGGTATGCCCAACGTGAACCAGCATCGGCAATGTATTGCAAGTTTGCAGGAGAAACATCATCACCTGTGGTATCATCCAAACCAGAGTTCATAGATAACAGGTTTTTACAAGTAATTAAATTTTCTTTTTCTAAAGTAGCGCTTGTCCAACCAGTCCCTAAATAATCTGAAACTTTATTGTTTATATTTATTAACCCTTCATCTTGAGCAATTCCAGAAACAGCAGTTGTTAAGGTTTTGCCAGCACTTGCCCAATACCAAGCTTTTGTTGCATCATGATCATTCATATATTCCTCCAAAACAATTTTTCCGTTATGAAGTACTATAAAACTTTTCGTGTTTTTTTCTTCTAGGTAATCAAGTAAAGATTCTAATTCACTTTCATTCCAATTTAAATCAGCAATAAATTTAGTTTCCCAAGTATCAGAAGTTAAAGATGGGAAGTAAAGTTCATCATTAACTTGTTCTTCTTCGTCTTCTTTAGATTCATTAGATGAACAGCTGAAAATTAAAAAAACAAAGAGTATTGAAATATAAAATTTAGGTTTCATAAGTAGAGGTTTCAATTTAGGACTTTCAAATATATGAAAGGTTTAATTAAAATAAAAGCTAGGCGGTTTAGCCAAGACGTTTTGGCTGAAATTGTTATTCATGTGAAAATGGCAATCTAATCTGATAAAATTAAGTTTATTAATCATCCTAATTCAACATTCGTTAATCTTAAATCATTACGTATCTTTGCGCCCTGATTTATAGATAGTATGCGCACAAAGACTTTAAAGAAAAACAAGATTAATGTAGTAACCCTTGGTTGTAGTAAAAATGTTTACGATAGTGAGGTGTTAATGGGGCAATTAAAAGCTAATGGTAAGGACGTTGCACACGAAGAAGATGGTAATATTGTGGTAATTAATACCTGCGGTTTTATTAACAACGCAAAAGAAGAGAGTGTAAACACTATTTTGGAGTATGTTAAGAAAAAGGACGAAGGCGAAGTAGATAAAGTGTTTGTTACAGGGTGTTTAAGTGAACGTTATAAACCAGATTTAGTAAAAGAAATCCCAAATGTTGACGAGTATTTTGGTACGACCGAGTTACCAGGCTTATTAAAAGCTCTAGGCGCAGATTATAAACATGAATTAATTGGTGAGCGTTTAACTACAACACCTAAGAATTATGCTTATTTAAAAATTGCAGAAGGTTGCGATAGGCCATGTTCGTTTTGTGCGATTCCAATTATGCGCGGAAAACATAGAAGTACGCCTATAGAAGAGATTGTTATTGAAGCCGAAAAGCTTGCAGCTAACGGCGTAAAAGAATTGATTTTGATTGCTCAAGATTTAACCTATTACGGACTCGATTTATACAAAAAACGAAACCTAGCCGAGTTACTTGAGGCTTTAGTAAAGGTGGAAGGAGTTGAATGGATTCGTTTACATTATGCTTTTCCAACAGGTTTTCCGTTGGATGTGTTAGATGTTATGAAGCGCGAACCTAAAGTTTGCAATTATTTAGATATTCCTTTACAGCATATTTCAGACGATATTTTAAAAAGTATGCGTCGTGGAACAACAAAAGAAAAAACCACCAAATTAATTTCTCAGTTTAGAGAAGCTGTTCCAGAAATGACCATTAGAACCACGCTTATTGTTGGATATCCTGGAGAAACCGAAGCACATTTTCAAGAATTAAAACAATGGGTTACCGATATGCGTTTTGAACGTTTGGGCTGTTTTACCTATTCTCACGAGGAAAACACGCATGCCTATAATTTAGAAGATGATGTACCGGAAGATGTTAAGGTTGAGAGAGCTAACCAAATTATGGAAATTCAATCGCAGATTTCTTGGGAGTTAAATCAAAATAAAATAGGCCAGGAGTTTAAAGTGGTTGTAGATAGAAAAGAAGGAAATTATTTTGTTGGTAGAACCGAGTTTGATTCGCCAGATGTAGATAACGAAGTTTTAATTGATGCGACTAAAACCTATTTAAAAACTGGTGAATATACTACAGTAAAAATAATTGAAGCGGAAGATTTTGACCTTTATGGCGAAGTGGTAAATTAGATTTGTCAGTTCGAGTGTCACGATTTTTCATCGGGATGTATCGAGAACCTTTACTTTGTAATAAACTATTAAGCTGAATAGTATCATCATTGTTTCCTTAGCTCGTCGACAGGTTCATAAAGTTTCTTATTTTTGAAACTATGTCACTTAATCAATTTTCAGAATTTATAAATACTATAAGCTCAAAACCGCTTTATGTTTTGGATGCAACTATTCCAAAAGATAAATACATACCTATAGACATATCTGAATCAAACGAAACTCTTAATACTATAGATGTGTCTTCATCATCTAAACTAGGAAAGTTTGTAAATAATCATCTTAAAACCCATGATGCTCAAGTGGCTTATGGCGGCTATTTAGAAGTTAGAAATATTTATAACAGGAGTAAACATTTTAATAGTCAAGCTGAAGAAGCTCGTAATATTCATATAGCTACCGATTTATGGTGCGATGCTGAAACACCAATTTACGCGCCTCTAGAAGGAACTGTGCATAGCTTTAAAAACAACACCAATTATGGTGATTATGGTCCCACAATAATGCTAAAGCATCATATTAATAATGTTGAGTTTTACACACTTTTCGGGCATTTAAGTTTAGGATCTATTAAAAATTTAAAAGTAGGACAATTGTTTTCTAAAGGCCAACAAATAGCAACTTTAGGTGATGCTACGGTAAATGGCGATTATCCACCACATTTGCATTTTCAAATAATTAAAGATATTCAAGATTTTAAAGGAGACTATCCGGGAGTTTGTAGTAAAACCGATTTAGACTTTTATAAAAGTAATTGCCCTAATCCTAATTTGATGTTGAAGTTATTATAATAATAGTTTACTTGGTTTTTGAGAATTCAGCAATATGATTTTTCGGTTTTTACTTTTTAAAACTCAAAAAAAAAATCGAAAAAATAAACCAAGCATTTTCATTTTTCAATCAGTTTAAAATTCCACTTGAGTAAATTTCAAATAAGTAGCTTAAATATCTTTCTATTATTTAATTCAGGGTTTGTAGCTTCAATCAATTTCATTTACTTGTTATGCTTGTATTTTTTGCTCTTTTCCAATTAAGAAATATATAATTGCACCAAAAAAATTAAACAAAAGAACAACCAAAACCCAAATCAATTTATTATTCCCTTTAAATTTATTTTTTAAAATATCAATTAACGCAACAATGGTTGGTATAATTCCCACTAATAGAATAAACAATATTGTGATTGTTTGCCAAGTTCCAATTGCTCCGAAGTGTGTCATAATTCCGTTTTTTATTAGAATTTCGTTTTTCCTAAATTAAAGAAATATTTTATAAAATGTTAAGCGCAGATTATATTTTATTTTTTACTTTTTTAATTTGTTCTAATAATATTCCAAGTACAATAAAAAACAAACCTATTATTGTTGATAAATAAATGTCTTCATCTAGAACAAAATAAACGATGACCAACGAAAGAAATGGGACTAAAAAAATAAACTTACTTACTTTAGCTGTAGAAACAGACAAATCTAGTGCTTTAGACCAAAGTACGAAGGTTATACCCATTTCAAAAAGCCCAATATAACTTGCGCCGAGTATACCATTTATATGAGGAACTCCAATTTTCGAAAATGAAATTGTAGCTATAAAAATGTAAATAATCCCAAAAAGAAAATTCAAAAAAAGCTTTGGTAGATCTTTTCGTTTGTCTTTTATATTGAAAATCCAAAATAGAGCCCAAATAATGGCTGAGCTAAGCGCTATAAGTGCACCAGTCAAATTGGTAAATCCGAATCCCAAAACATCTCCTTGTGTTGATATTATTAGTACACCAAAAAAACTAATTATTATAGAAATTATACTTTTTATATTTATTTTTTGATTAAGTATTGGAATCGATAATAGTACTAACATAATGGGCCAAGTATAATTAAGAGGCTGAGCCTCTTGAGCAGGTAAAAGGGAATAAGCTTTAAATAGCAAAATATAATACAGGAATGGATTAAGTAAACCAAGAACTGCCGAACTCAAGTACTCTTTAAAAGTAAACTTAGACAATTCTCTAAATTCATTTTTTGCAAATAGTATAATAAGAAGAACGACGCACGAAATTAGCCCAGAGAAAAGCAAGAGCTGTAAGAAATCTAAATATCTTAAAGATATTTTAAATGCAGACGCTACTGAAGACCAAACTAGTACGGCACATATAGCATAAAAATATGCCATTTTTTGGTTTTTCATTCCTTTTAATTTTTTGTTCAAACATATAAAATTAAAAGAGAAAATCTAACAAAAAGAATTATTGACTGTTATCAGGTAAATTTGCGCTACGTATTCGCAATAGCTTTCGTAGCGTGTTTAGGTATTAAAGTTAGTAAATAAGTTGTTGAAATAGACATTTACTATTGCAAAAAGTGGACAACCTTATTATGAAAACTATGTTTCGAGATTAGCTTAAAAATACTTGGTTTTTAACACAGTACTTTGTTGTGCATAGTTTTTATTATTTTAATTGTTTTTCCGTTTTGTTCATATTTGGATATTCTTTCACGAATTTAATCAAGACAGAATCTCCTAATTTAATTTTTTCAAATTCGCTTGAGCCTGATATTGTCAGACGCGATTCATATTTTGTACCTTTATAATTAAATTCAGTTATTACATAAGGTGATGTTTTCGCACCATATTTCTTTTTTATGATTGTTCCGTTTGTCAAGATTCCATCTTTGTTAATCCAATTTTTAATTCTAACAGAATTAAAATAATGAATCAGAAAGAATGATAAGGCTAGACCTAATGATAAGTTTGTTATCAACTTCCTTTTTTGTTTAGGCAGTATTTCAGTCAATATTCCAAAAACAATAACGGTATTTGTAAAATGACAAAGCCCAGCTAAAATAAAGAATCCCTCAAATTTTAATTCTTTGTACCAAAAGAAGTATATAGCTATTTCTAAACTAATTATAATAATTCCAAAAACAATTAATACTCTTTTCAATCAGTTCAGATTATGGTTTGGTCAAATGTCTTGTCCTGAAATATGGCTACAGGTTAAAATTGAATTTACGCTGATAATTTATGTACCATATTAGGTGTTTTATAATCTAAAGATAAGTGTAATCTTATTTCGTTTTATAAATTAATTGCATTTTTTGCAGCTCTATTTGCGTGAGCTACGTTATCAAAGGTTTGGTCTAAATAAAACTCATCTTTTAAGATGCCGTTTACGCGTTCTGCCATTGCGTTTTCATAACAATGATTTTCTTCAGTCATACTAATATTTATCTTTTTTCTTTTCAGTATTTGTGTATATACATTGCTACAATACTGTATTCCTCTATCAGAGTGGTGTATGAGTCCTTTAAGGTTTTTAGTATTATAAATAGCCTTATTAAGCGCTCTTACACAGCCTTTTAATTCCAAGCTATCACTAAGATCATAACCAACTATTTTTCTAGAATGCATATCCGTTATTAATGCCAAGTAACAAAAGCCTTTTACAGTTCTGATATATGTAATATCAGATACCCAAACTTGGTTTGATCTCTTAACTTCCATGTCTTTTATGAGGTTGTTATACTTATAAAAACGATGATAAGAATTGGTTGTTCTCGCACTAATTTTCTTTCTAAGTGTAAGCATGTTATGTTTTCTAAGAACATTAAATAAAGTATCTCTACCGACTTTAATGTTGGCTTTAGCAAACTCCTTTCCCAAAGATTTTATGAGTTTACGCACACCTTCTCTAGGAAGAGATTTGCGTCTTTTTCTAACGATATTAATAATCTGTTGTTCAAGTTCTAAACGTTTATCAGCTCTATGCTTATATTTATAATAAGCATCACGTTTTAAGCCGAAACAACTAGATACATTAGATAAAGAAGCAAATCTCTTAGATTTGATTTTGGCTTTTATTAAGGCTTCGTATTTAGTTTTTTTTTGAGTTGTTGTACGTTTTTGTAACCTAGTTTTTCAGCAGCTACTTCAAGGTAAGATTCTTCTACCATAGCGTCCAGATCCTTTTTAAGTAGAAGCTTTTTGAGTTTTTCATTCTCTTTTTGTAGCGCTTTAATTCTAGATATTTCGTCTTTAGTTTCCACTTTTACTCTGGTGTTCATTAAGTCTTTATGATTGTACTTTTTAATCCATTCATTAACTGTTGTAGGTGCAATAGAATAGAGTTTGCAAAGTTCGCTCTTTGTGTGTTTACCTTTACTAAGTTCATCAAGAATTTTTAGTTTAAAAGGCTCTGAATACCGTCTAATTACTTTGTCATTTTTGTACATAATGTTTAAAATTATGTAGCCTTTATTCAGGACGGGTCATTATTACAGCCAACGGTTACGTATATGAAATGTTGCGTGTTTGTGTGCGAGGATTTTCCGAAGGAAAATCAGAAGCTAGCAAACAAAGCAATTAACTTTGGTTAAGCCTAAAATAGCAATTTTTTATATACAATGTTAGGTGTAGTTTTTATTCGGTTAATCTATTTTTTAAATCCATTCTTTCGTGTAATATTCTTATGATTTCAATTCTGTCTTCAGAAATTAAATCGTAAAATATTATATGTTTTCCAGATTTAAGACCGAGTAAATTGTCAATTACTCCAAAATATTCTTTTCCTACATCAGGATTATCACCTATTCCTTTACAAGCAAGCTTGATTGTTGCATAATATTTGTCAGCTTGTTTTTCCGACCATTTTTCGTAAGTATAGTCCCAAATGTCATTTAAGTCATCTATGGCTTCTTGTCTTAAAACAACTTTAGCCATTCTTTCTTTTTTCAGCTTTTAATCTTTGTAGGTTTTCTTCAAAGTCGAAATCTTCCACTATTGGACTATTCAGTCCTTCTTGGATAGCATTTCTTAAAGCAATCATTTTGCTTTCTTCATTTTCCAAAAGTCGAAGTCCAGCACGAATTACCTCGCTCACATTTTTATATCTTCCAACAGAAACTTGTGAACTCACAAATTGGTCAAAATAATTTCCAAGTGATATAGACGTATTTTTCATATTTTAATAATTTACTCAAATTTACCAATTTTTGGTAAAAACTCCAAATTTATCTCGATTTTCAAATGTCTCGTCCTGAAATATGGCTACAGGTTAAAATTGAATTTACGCTGATAATTTATGTACCATATTAGGTGTTTTATAATCTAAAGATAAGTGTAATCTTATTTCGTTTTATAAATTAATTGCATTTTTTGCAGCTCTATTTGCGTGAGCTACGTTATCAAAGGTTTGGTCTAAATAAAACTCATCTTTTAAGATGCCGTTTACGCGTTCTGCCATTGCGTTTTCGTAACAATGATTTTCTTCAGTCATACTAATATTTATCTTTTTTCTTTTCAGTATTTGTGTATATACATTGCTACAATACTGTATTCCTCTATCAGAGTGGTGTATGAGTCCTTTAAGGTTTTTAGTATTATAAATAGCCTTATTAAGCGCTCTTACACAGCCTTTTAATTCCAAGCTATCACTAAGATCATAACCAACTATTTTTCTAGAATGCATATCCGTTATTAATGCCAAGTAACAAAAGCCTTTTACAGTTCTGATATATGTAATATCAGATACCCAAACTTGGTTTGATCTCTTAACTTCCATGTCTTTTATGAGGTTGTTATACTTATAAAAACGATGATAAGAATTGGTTGTTCTCGCACTAATTTTCTTTCTAAGTGTAAGCATGTTATGTTTTCTAAGAACATTAAATAAAGTATCTCTACCGACTTTAATGTTGGCTTTAGCAAACTCCTTTCCCAAAGATTTTATGAGTTTACGCACACCTTCTCTAGGAAGAGATTTGCGTCTTTTTCTAACGATATTAATAATCTGTTGTTCAAGTTCTAAACGTTTATCAGCTCTATGTTTATATTTATAATAAGCATCACGTTTTAAGCCGAAACAACTAGATACATTAGATAAAGAAGCAAATCTCTTAGATTTGATTTTGGCTTTTATTAAGGCTTCGTATTTAGTTTTTTTTTGAGTTGTTGTACGTTTTTGTAACCTAGTTTTTCAGCAGCTACTTCAAGGTAAGATTCTTCTACCATAGCGTCCAGATCCTTTTTAAGTAGAAGCTTTTTGAGTTTTTCATTCTCTTTTTGTAGCGCTTTAATTCTAGATATTTCGTCTTTAGTTTCCACTTTTACTCTGGTGTTCATTAAGTCTTTACGATTGTACTTTTTAATCCATTCATTAACTGTTGTAGGTGCAATAGAATAGAGTTTACAAAGTTCGCTCTTTGTGTGTTTACCTTTACTAAGTTCATCAAGAATTTTTAGTTTAAAAGGCTCTGAATACCGTCTAATTACTTTGTCATTTTTGTACATAATGTTTAAAATTATGTAGCCTTTATTCAGGACGGGTCAAAATGTTTGCCAACGTTGATGTGTATGATTTCGTTGCATGTTTAAGCACTAAAGTTAGCAAATAAAAACCGAATAGAAAATCCGCGAGGATTTTCGTAAGCAGGCTAGAACTAGCAATGAATTATACACGGTGTTGCCAGTAGTATTTTATTCCACTTTCTTTTTAATTAGTTTTAATTCTCCGTTTTCAACTTTCCAATGTTTGTTGTATTCTTTGTCTTCTGAATTGTGTCCAATAACAAATCGTTCGGTCAATTTTGGAATTCCGTTTTTCAATTCATAAACATCTCGTCCGTGTTCGCAACAGCCATTTCTCCAAGTCGAATTAATTTGCTTTTTTTTGTAATCAAATTCAGGTGAAGTTATTTCTCCGTATTCTGTGTTTTTTTCAAAGAGTTCATTTGTCGGATTATAAATCCAAAATAGAAAAGGAACATTCGGTCCAGCAGGAAGAAATTCCATTAGCCTAAAATCCGTTTTCCCGTCAAAATTCATATCCTCAATTGCAAAAAGTTGGTCGTTTGGAAAAGTTTTACTGAAATAGTTTTCACTAGGTTTTATAGTTTGCGTTAAGATTCCATTTTTCAGAACCTCAATTTTAGTTATTTCACAGTCGGTTTCTCCGCATTTTTTTGTCAGACAAAATTCAAATTCCGCATTTGAAAACTTTATTATTTCTTGGGAATAAAGTTCGAATGAAAGCAGAATTATTAATATTAGCAGAGTTTTTTTCATATTACTGGCAACGTTTATGTATAAGAATAGTGCGGTTTTGTGTGCGAGGATTTTCCGCAGGAAAATCAGACGTAACAAAAGTGCACGGACTCTTGATTAAGCACTAAACTAAGCATTATTTTTATACGGTGTTGCCAACCGTTATTCTTTTTATACTGTTTTTTAGCTATTCAAGTCAGTCCGTTGCAACAGTTGCGTTTTGCTTGGTGTCAGTCAGAAGTTTTTTAAGATTATGTTTTCTAAATTTAGATTTCATTTCATCTTTCCTTTTTTTCAGCTTGATAGCGTATAAAGTATAATAAAATATAATGCAGGTATAAAACCGAAAATAACGAGTGCTATATTTTTCCTAAAGTCATTTTTTGTTTTTAACCAAACTATTAAAGGATATAAAAAAGACAATATAAAAGCCAAATAAACTAGTCCTTTAGAAATCAGGATTCCATATTCATAAATATATTTTTGTTCAGAAAATCTGTAAGAATTTAGGAAGCCTAACCATCTTAAAAGAAGATTTTGAGCAAGAAATAAATAGATAGCTATTAATAATGTTTTAGTAGATATAATAAATTCAAAAATTTTTCTCATTTGGCTTACGTTCTGTTTTAATGGTTGGCAACGGTTTTGTGTATGATTTCGTTGCGTGTTTCAGCAACTAATTTAGCAAATACAAACCGAATAGAAAATCCGCGAGGATTTTCGTAAGTAGGCGAGTACTAGCAATGAATTATACACTTCTTAACTTAGCATTTCATTAAATTAGATAAATTAATCATAAAGAACCAAAGAGAGGAATAAGGTTATTATACACGCAGAAACCTAGATTTCGTCAACATTGATAATCCCTTCTCTTTTCTACGTTAAATTCGTACAGTTCTATGAAGCTTCAGACTTCGATTTTAAGTTGTTGAATTCACAGTAGATTGGCTCTTTACAATCCTTTTTTTTGTTATGAATAAAGATATTAAATATTTAGGAATCGACATAAGTAAAACGGTCTTTGATGTTTGCGATAATAATGATGATTATTATCAATTTAAAAACAATTTATCAGGTTTTAAAAAGCTATTAAAGTTATTAGGTTCTAACACGATATGTGTCATGGAAGCCACAAGTTATTATCATTTACGTTTAGCTTATTTTTTGATAGAACATAACCAAAACGTTAGTGTTGTAAATCCATTAAAGATTAAACGTTACATCCAGATGCAATTATCAAAAATAAAGACAGATAAGAGCGATTCAAAAATGATACAAGCTTATGGAGTAGATCAGGAACCCTCATTATGGTTTGGTCAGTCCAAAAGCCAGCAAGATAGCTTGCAACTATCACGTTTGCTTAGTCTTTACATAAAACAAAGCACGCAGTTAAAAAATAAAATACATGGAGAAGAAGTTTTAGGAACACCATCCAAATTAGTGGTTAGGTCTTTAAATCGACAGTTAAAAAGTTTAGAAAAAGAGATAAAAACTTTAGAGGAACAATTACTTAAAAATGTTAAATTAGAATATCAAGAATCATTAACCTTATTGAAAACAATACCAGGTATAGGAGATAAAACAGCTTTAATGTTATTGGTTTTTACAGATGGATTTACACGTTTTGAGAGCTATAAAGAACTATGTAGTTACGCTGGCATTACACCAGTAATAAGGCAGAGTGGAAGTAGTGTAAACGGACGACCACGAATAAGTAAAATGGGTAATCCAAAACTCAGGAATTTATTATTTATGTGCAGTTTTAATGCTTGTAAATATAATAAAGCATGCAAAGCACTTTTTGATAGACTTGTGGCCAAAGGAAAGAGTAAAAAATTAGCCTTGGTTGCTGTATGTAATAAGTTACTAAAACAGGCTTTTTCAATAGTTAAAAACAGATTACCGTATGATGCAAATTTTAGAAGTGTTCTAGTAAATAATTAATTGAATATTATTAGTTTTTTACCTCAGTTCTTTGTTGGCTAACGTTTTAATTATTATCAACATAATTTTTAATACATTCAACACTTTTTGATCGTGTATTAATTTCATGAAAAGTTATAGAATCCATTTCTGAATTGACTAAAACTAGATTTAAAGGCTTAAAATGTAAGGATTCATTACCGTCAAAAAAATCCATTTTTAATGATTTACCATATTTGTAATTCAAAAATGCTTTGGTTGAATCTGTATCAAATCCATTTGGTTTGATGAAGTACATTGTATCTGATTCAACATAATAGTGAGTCCAATTTGTTATAATTCCAACATTAGAAATAACTTTAAAAGAATCCTTTTTCGTGAAAAATTCGAAATATTCATTATTCGAAGTACAGGTATACCAATTCCCTTCCAAATTCTTAAAATTAGAATTACATGATAATAATGAACTAATAATTAAAGCTGAAATTAGTATTCTTTTCACTTTCTTAAATGTTTGCCAACGGTGAGGCTATGAGTAGTTGCGTGGGTTAGCACTTAAATTTGCAAGTACACACCTAACTGAAAATCCGCAAGGATTTTCAGAAGTAGGCGAGAACAAGCAATTACTTATAGCCATTGTTGGGCATAGTTTTTTTTAATTTTTAAATACTGTTCGTTTCAATATTTGCCAAATGATTAAAATCAGAATTATTATTCCGTACTTAATCCATTTAGCTTTTTTTTCTGTTTTTATTAATTCCTCAACTTCTGATGTTTGATTTGGACTTTTAAACTTTTTAAATATTACCTTTTCCATTAATTCGTCTCCGTCCGAATGGTCAAGTAAAATTCCTATTCTTCTTTTTGCAACTCCAAAAGTAAAGTCCTCCATTAATTGGTCTTCTGTGAAATCCTCTTCTGGGTCAGCATCATCTTTCCAGAAATTTTTATTGTCCTTTGTATATGACCTTTCATAGATTTCGTTTTCTTCCTTAATTCTCTCTCCAAACTCAATTCTTGGTTCGTCAGAAGATATGATTTTGAGTCTTTTTTTAATTCCGTTTTCTATTACAGAATATCCGTGATAATTAACAGCACTATGGCAAGCTACAGTCACGATTTCAGATGTGGGAAATAATTCGACCAGATTCTTTTCTTCCTTTGTCAGATTTAGTTTGTCTGCTCTTTCAAGACTATTTGTTGTAATCTGATAATCATCGCTAATAACTATGTTTCCGTTGAAATATCCAATATTTATGGACTTGTCGTTAGGATATATGCACTCATCAAGAGTCAATTCTCGGTCAAATTCATAGTCTGATTTTCCGAGCGCATTTAGAATTTCGTTTTCGTCAGTAAAATTCTCTTTATTTTCAATTATTATTAATGATGATTTCCATCCCATATTTTGGTTGTGTTAAATTATGCCCAACGTTTATGTATAAGAATAGTGCGGTTTTGTGTGCGAGGATTTTCCGCAGGAAAATCAGATGTAACAAAAGTGCACGGACTCTTGATAAAGCACTAAACTAAGCATTATTTTTATACGGTGTTACCATACGTTTTTTTATTGCGTTACTGTTTTGTTTTTATTCTTGAAAATCAAAATACTCAATATTGTTCCGATTAAAAAACCAATGAATAAATAACGTCCAAAATTCAGATTGTCAAAATTCAGTTCTGTTTGAATTCCGTTTCCAATGTCAAATTCAGATAGTTTTTGTAACCTACTGTTCAGTTGAAATATTCTAAATTGCCAGAGCAAAATTCCGCAAACAACCATTATTCCGTAAGAAACCAAACCTTGATTCATAAAGTTCAGTTTGGTCAATTTTTTTATGGTCAGATAGAGTAGAGGAATAATTCCGATTGATATAGCAAATAGAATATGCGAATAAAACTGTCCGCTTATATTTCGGCTAACAATTCGAGTGTTTTCATTCGTTATTTGAGAAAGGGAAAAGTCAAAAAAGTAATCTCGAATTAAAAATCCGATAATAGATAATATTAAAATTAGTCCTAAATATTTTAATGTGTTCGTCATTTCTCAAATGTATGGTAACGGTCTCGGCTAAGCGTAGTGCGGTAGTAAGGAAACTTTTGGTTTCCGTCTGCGCACTAAGCTAAAGCTTTTGGTTTAGTTTTATTTTTTCTTGTCTAAAGCTAAATCCCAAAGATTTAGCGACATTATAAATATACACAGACCTTTCGGTTTTGCCTGAAGTCCGCATTACGTTTAGCCATTGTTAGGCAACGTTTTTTTTTACGTTCAGCTCAAAGAATTGATTTATTTTAGTGAGTAATTCCACCTTCGATTTGTTCATATTCAGAACTCCATAAAATGGATTATTAATTGATTTGTCAATGAGTTTTCCATTCCGAATTTTCATTAAATGGGGAAACTTATTGTAATGTTTTAGCCCATATAGCGCTTCAGAAATAAATTCAGAATTATATTCCGATTTAATTTTTTTTCCATTCAGATATACGATTTCAATTCCGTCATTCAGATTAGGCACAATATCCTCTTCTATATATTGCTTTGAGTTCTTTCTATTGTTGTAACAGAAGAAATTCTTTCCGTTATTTTTGTTAAGAAATTCAGCGTACTTTTTTTCAAACTTTTTCCGTTGAAAATGTCCAATCGGAATAATAACTATCATAAATGGAATTGCCAGAATAAATAGGGGAATACCAATTATGATTATTGGAATGAATATTAATATGTTTTTCAGCTTTCTCAATGATTCTTCAAAATGTTGCCTAACGGTCTCGGCTATGAGTAGTTGCGTGGGTTAGCACTTAACTTTGCAAGTACACACCAAGTTGGAAATTCCGCAGGAATTTCCAAAGTAGGCGAGGACAAGCAATTACTTATAGCCATTGTTGTAAACAGTTATTTTTTTATTCGTTTCAATTCAGTTAGTCGGTTTTTATACATCTCAAAAATGACATCAGGATTCCATTCTTCGTCTTCCGTTTTTCCGTGTCCAAGTGACATTAGAGCAATTAATTCGCCGTTTTCAGCATAAAATTCACAATTCCAGCTCATTTGAGTGAAATGGTTTTTCGGCATATAATTTTCCGTTTCTTTTGCGTAAACCAACTCTCCATTTTTTTCAAAATAGATTTCTTGATAATACGTTTCCTTTTCGTGTGACTCAATTTTTATTATTCGGTTTCCATTTTTCAGGTTGCATATATTCCAGAATTCCGTTTTGCTATTAAAGTCCGAAACAGCATCAATTCCACCCAAACAATTCGATGAATTTTGGTCAAATTCGGCGTTGATTTCAGAACGTATTTTTTCTTCCTTTTCACGTTGGCTTTGAGCGTTACAACTCAAAATTCCAAATGTCAATATTAAGGTCAGAAGTGCGTTTTTCATAATTGTTTACAACGTGTTTGTGTATGATTTCGTTGCGTGTTTCAGCAACTAAATTAGTAAACTAAAACGAACCAGAGGAAATTCCGAAGGAATTTCCAAGTAGGCTAGAACCAAGCAATGAATTATACACGGTGTTGTGGGTAGTTTTTTATTTTCACATTCCGACAGTTTCATAAATATAACTAATTCCAGTTTTTGGATTTCTCAGATATCTCGAACGTTCAAATTCGTCGGTTTGGTTTTTTGCATAAATCAGATAATTTTGGTCAGGTTTAAACCATTCTGGTAATTCAGTCCAACTTTTCCAATCGTTCCCAATTGTGTCAATTTCAAGTTTATTATATTCTACGAATTCGTCGAACCATTTTTTGTCAGATTTGAATTTAAGAAACAGTTCATATTCGAGTGTAAAATGTGGTGATTGATAGTATTCTCCTTTTATTAATTCAATTTCTTTTGGTGGTCCACTTCGTGCCCAATATTTATAAGCTTTTTCAGGATTTTTTGTTTCGGTCGAAAAACAACCTACCAAAAGAAAAACAATTCCAAATAATGATATTTTCTTAATCACATTCATTTTTTTAATCAGTAGTGCACAAAATAAGAATCCGTTTCTTCTCCGTCGTCAACCATTTTTATTTCAACATCAAAGAGTTGATATTCCAACCTTTTTTTCGTTTCGTTGTCAAATTCTGCCAATTCTATTTCATCAATATCTTTTGTTATTTTATCTCCGTTATGCCATTTTTCCGTCACAATTTTTTCAATCAGAATGTTTAATTCAGGTGAAGGAATTTCCTTTTCCGATTTATGCCAAATAAATTCCTGTTTTTCTTCTGGGTCATTTTCATCATAGATTGCAATTCCGCTTATTGAGTCAGCCGTTTCATTGGTCAATTCAATTTTCTCAACTCCGTATAATTTGAGATAAGATTTTAAGAAATTCAGTCTTTTTGATTCGTTCATATCGGTTTTCTCAAATTACCCACAACGTTGTTGTATATGGTTTGTTGCGTGGTTTAAGCAATAAAGTTAGCAAATAAAAACCGAATAGAAAATCCGCGAGGATTTTCGTAAGTAGGCTAGAACTAGCAATAAATTATATACGGTGTTGCCATTAGTTTTTTTCTTCCGCTAAACATTTTTCCATTCCCAATTTCGCATTTTCAAATTCGGGAATGTATCTTTTTTTAAAACTCATTTTTGGTTTTCGTTTATCAACTTCTATTTTAAAATCCTCGAATTTTGGCAAGTCAAACTCATAAAATGCTTTTCCATTAAATTTCGGCATATTTTCCACATATTCTTTTGCTCTGAAGCAATTGTTTGGGAATTTAGTTGTCGCATAAGAAGCTACTTGACTTCCAACGTGTCGCATTGCAGTCAAAAATAATATTGCTTTTTCTGTATCATTTTGAAGATTTAGATTTTCCAAGTCAATGTTTTTTTTAGCTAAATCCATTGGTTTTTGTTTATTCAAAACATCTATAAAAATAGAACTATAATAAAACGCTAAAAGCTCATTCCTTTTCGGTAAGTTTTTAATTGAGTTCTTAATTACTTTTTTGGTTGATAGTTTTTTTAGTCCAACGTGTGGACCATTAAATGAATTCCATTTAAGCTTAGTATTCAGATAATGAGCAACGAGAGTATTGTCAGTCGGTTTGTTTAAAAACTGATTTGAGGTTATGTCGTTTTGTCTTTTGCTTAATTCGACAAAAAATTCCTTAATTTGATTTAATTCAGGTGCATTAAATTCCGAATTATTTGATGTTCCGTTATTTTCCCAAACAGCAATTATAAATTCTGGAATTATTTCATTGTATTCCACTTCTTTATTTTGTCCGAAAACGGAATTAATTGAAAGAAATAATATTGCTAAAATCGTTATTCTCATAGTTTGGGTCAAATTAATGGCAACGTTGTTGTATATGGTTTGTTGCGTGTTTTAAGCAACTAATTTAGTAAATATTTAACGACCAAGAAAGTCCGCGAGGACTTTCGTAAGTAGGCAAGAAGCCAGCAATAAATTATATACGGTGTTGTAAGCAGGCTTTTCATTCAGATTCCTTTTTTTTCTTGTATTTGTCAAGTTTAGTCTTGTCGAAATAATCATTTTCAATAGACCATTTTTTTAGAACTTCTATTCGATTTATCATTACTTCGCTAAATTCTTTTTCATTGAATAGTTTAAGTAAGTTATTTTGTTGTTCAAGCCACTTCTTAAATCCACAGCCTTCGATAGTCAATTTCTCAATAAACAGAACTTGTTCCTCAACTTCTTCCTCTGTTTTGTCTGGAAATGACTTTATTTCTTTAATAGTTTCTTGTGTTGAAATATCAGTTTCAGCAATTTTTTCAATACTCTCTAAATAGTATTCAGGCAGAATCTTCCTAATTTTCTCGATGTTAAATGTTTCTAATCCACCAAAACTTGGTATGTCAATTCCAAATTTTCTTGAATAGTCATATTTTACTACTGATATTGGGTATTTTAGTAAATGAAGAGTACAAACTATTGAAGCAATTTTTTCATAAGTATTCAGCCAAGAATCGATTAAGTCTGGCTCAAAAGTTTGAGAATTACTTTTGAATCGTCCAAGTTTATTTGAGTACTTATTACCTTTAGTATGAACGTAATTATGTAAAAATCCGAGTTCTTCAAATCTCTTTTTTAAATTATGCTCTTTGTCGAATTTCTTAATATTTTCATTTGACAATAGTACTTTCCAAATTGTACTTGCTCTTGGTGTATTCGCATCATTTGAATCTTTTGATGAAAGCCAATCTTGAACCATTTTATGACCCTCATCATTGATGTTGTAATAGACAGATAACATTCCTAATTCGAGTGCACTTCGTAAAGAGATAAAAGCTTGTTTGTAAAGTCCAAAACAAACTAAATTAAATGAGATTTGAAGTTCTTCCCAAGATTCCGAAAATGGAAATATATGTCCAGACCAAAAATTGTCCCAGTTTTGAGGAATTGTCATTCCAATTATGTGATAAAACCATCCTAATTCCTCTATCTTTTCTTTTATGTTAGGATTTTCCAATAAGTATTCAGAAGTCTTCTTGTAAACTTCAATACTTTTATCGGGTTCAAATATGTATGGTGTTATCTTCAATGTTAGTTGGATGTTCAGCTTGCTTACAACGGTTTTGTGTATGATTTCGTTGCGTGT
This sequence comes from Algibacter sp. R77976, assembly GCF_044594645.1. Taxonomy (GTDB): domain Bacteria; phylum Bacteroidota; class Bacteroidia; order Flavobacteriales; family Flavobacteriaceae; genus Algibacter_B. The sequence continues at coordinate 3,635,998 of NZ_CP138989.1, read as the reverse complement.
TTAAGCAACTAAATTAGTAAACTAAAACGAACCAGAGGAAATTCCGAAGGAATTTCCAAGTAGGCGAGCACTAGCAATGAATTATACACGGTGTTGTGCATAGTTTTTAGTTTTCCCAAACAGAATAATCGATAACTTTCCATTCTCCATTTTCTTTCAATAACTTTCCACTACAACCTGCACCTTCTATTTTGTAATGTAATTCAAAATCAGTTGTGTCTTTTCCTATTTTTATTTTGTCAAATATTACAAAGTCTTTAATTCCTTCTTTTTCTAATTCTGACATTGAAAGTATTCTAACTTTTTGCCCAAACTTAATTAGATTTAAATTTTTGTCAATCAGTTCCGATTCCAATACTTTTACTGGTAATCTTTCTTTTACCTCTGGATGATAAATCCATTGAAGTTTGGGAAGGTCAAGTATTTTTTGAGCAATCAATTCGGTCTGATTCGATTCCGATTTTATTAATTCCGATTGAGTGATTGCGTTTTCAGAGTAAGATTGGTTTTCGGCTATAATTTTCGGCGTATTCTTACAGGAAATAAACACTAAAATTATTAATATTATTCCGACTATTTTTTTCATTTCGTGAGTTTTCTCAAATTATGCACAACGGGTTTGTGTATGATTAGTTGCGTGGTTAAGCAACTAAGTTAGCAAACTAATCACAAATAGAAAATTCCAGCGGAATTTTCGTAAGTAGTCTAGAACCAAGCAATTAATTATACACTTTGTTAGCAACTGGTTTTATTCATTTTTTCGCCCGAGTTTAAATTTCGTTGTATTTCTCAATTTCGTTTATTCTTTTTTCCTTAAAATCTCAAAAAAAATTCCGGATTTCATTCCGCTTTTTTTTTCCGAACGTTTTGCCTTTCCAATAATCAGCTCGAACCTTTGGTTTTCAGAATTTTCGTCGTTAGAAACTAAAGTTGGGAAAATCCATTTTCATAAAGTTCAGCCGTAATGTTTAGCCATTCTGCTATTCAGCCAAAACTTTTCGGTTAGCTAAATTTTCGATGTGAAAACTGATTTTGGGCGAGCCGAAATTCAGCGTATTATTCCGCCATATTTTTTAATTCAGATTGAGTGAAATTCCGAGTTGTTTTTCCGAATTCCGCTTTTCATTTTTCCTTTCTTAAAAAACTATAAACTTGAAATTTTGCACGATTTTCGTTGGTTTGTCAACTTGTTGCTAACGGTTACGTATAAGAATAGTGCGGTTTTGTGTCCGAGGATTTTCCGCAGGAAAATCGGAGTGACCAAATACGCACTAGCCTTTTGATTTAGGATTAAACTTAAGCATTGTTTTTATACAATGTTGTAGCCAGTTTTTTAAGAATAGAATGTATCATAGGTTATAAAATTCACTTTTTCCCCTTTCAAAATCTGATATTCAACCTCAAAGTAACATACTTTTTCTAAACCTTCGTAAAAGTCCGTTTTAAGGTTTTCTCCCCAGCTAATCACAAAATCAACGGATGTATTGTTTTCGTCAATTTCATAAATTCTTAAATTATAGTATATAATATTTAGAGGTTTGTTTGTGTCAACTTGATATTCTTTAGATTCATTATCACTAATTCTACTTGACGCATATACTTTAAAAACTCCATCATTTAATTCCTCACAATGAGATTTTAATTCAGAAATTAATTCCCGTGAGACTTTTTCAACAGGTATTTTGTCAAAAATCAAATCCTTAAGTTCTTTATTAAAATTGTTCATTTTTTTAATTGGCTACAACGTTAATGTGTATGGTTTCGTTGCGTGTTCAAGCATCAAAGTTAGCAAATAATAACCGAATAGAAAATCCGAGAGGATTTTCGTAAGTAAGCTAAAACTAGCAATGAATTATACACGGTGTTGGCAATAGTTTTTATTCTTCAGTCACAAATTTGAATGGAAGAAGAAATTTAACTTTCACTTTTTTATTATTTTTTATTTCCGCTGGTTTCCAGTCAGGAATTTTAGATATTACTTTATAACAAGCAGTATCGTAATCTTTTCTCAATCTTTCAATTATTTCTATATCTACGACTTTTCCTAAAGTGTCAACTACAAAAGTCGATTTGACTTTTCCATTTATATATTCCGTAAATCCTTGATGAAATTTGTAATTCCGCTGTATGAATTTAGTCAGCGAATCAAGTCCGCCTGGAAATTCAGGCATCTTTGTTAAACTCGAAAATTTTATTTGTTCGTTATTTTCATCTAAAAGCTGATATTCCAAATTCAGTCCGTTTTGAGATTCAACTTTTTTAAATTCCGATTGAGTGATTTCGTTTTCAGATTCATAATTTTTTTCCGTTTCTGTATTTTCGGAATTCTTACAAGAAATCAGAAGTAAAATTGTCAATATAATTCCTATTATTCTATTCAATTCGGGATTTTTCTTAAATTATTGCCAACGTGATTGTATAAAATTAGTTGCGTGAAATATTAATAACTTAAAAAATAAGCAATACAAAAGAATCACGCAAAAAGTTTCCAAAGAGGAAATAACTAGCAATTAATTTTATACGGTGTTGGCATACGTTTTTGTTTGTCGGTCGTTGCTTAAATTCAATTTTATGTCAGATAAAAAACTAGCTAAAAAAGGGTGTTTAGAAATAAAAAATAAAATTCATGTTTTAACACAGAATATTGATTTCATTTTAGAGAATCAAGATTTGTTAAATTCAGAAAAATTACACGCTCCAATAGGGTATATTGCTATCGGATGTCAAGCTGTTGAAGCAATTTTAGATGAAATTCGTAATCCTCGTTAATAATATTATTTTCAGAATAGTCAATAGCTATTTTAAAAGGTATATTTTTTAATATAGTTCTCCCAATTCCTCTCACTTCTTTAGACCAATATTCGTTCAGATTTTTATAATCTATTCGGTTATTACTGTAAATAACCCTTAATAAGTCTAAATCTCTTTCTCTTATAGATACTTTGTATTTGTTTATTTCTTTATTAATACTATCTAAATTATTTGATTTAAGTATATTTTTTATTAATACATATAAAAATTCATCTTCCTTTCCTTTAAACAATTTTACGTATTCATTATCCATAGCGTAGTCGGATGCCTTTTGCAATTTAGACAATCTATTAATATCTGATTGATTGTAATATTCCTCTGTTTTCATATTGTTATTTTTCTTATATTTGCGTATTGGTGTTTAAATGTATGCCAACGTGTTTGTGTATGATTAGTTGCGTTGGTTAGCAACTAAATTAGTAAACAAAAACGAACCAGAGAAAATTCCGAAGGAATTTTCCAAATAAGCAACGACCAAAGCAATTAATTATACACGGTGTTGCCCACAGTTTTTTTAGTCATCGAATCGCACATAAATTTCCTTTCGGCAACGCACTATCCATTCATTGTTTTCCTTTACTAACACAAATAAGTGCTCCTCATTTTGTTTATTATTCAGATAGACAATTGCTTTGTCGTTATAGACTAGAGGTAGGGTTATGGCAGGTCTTTTATTTTCACAATCATCCACAATGGTGAAATTGTCAGACAGCATTGTCGAGTCAATAGTTCGGTAATGTGAGAACCAAGAAATTTGGTCACGCATTTTAGATATTTCTTCAGGCGTTACAATTTCAGAGAACGAGTAAGTTTCCCGTTTTTCCATATCGATACAATGTCCAAACAAATTGTCAATCAATTCGGGATTACTTATCAGAAGTCCAATTCCCATATACTGAAGAAAGTTTTTGTCCAAAGTTGGTTTTCCGTTTTTGTAAAGTGCTTTTATTACTTCGTATCGTTCTTTTTGGATACTGTCATTTTGCCCATAAATTCCGCTAGATATTATTAAAAGAAGAAGAAGTATTTTAACTTTCATTTCGGTTTTTTTTTCAAATTGTGGGCAACGGTTATGTATAAGAATAGTGCGTTTTTGTGTGCGAGGATTTTCCGCAGGAAAATCAGATGTAACAAAAGCGCACGGACTCTTGATTAAGCACTAAACTACGCATTATTTTTATACGGTGTTACCCAACGTTTTTTTGTCCGCTATTTGGTCAAATAAATTCCAATATTTTTCAAAATCCGTATTATTGATTTCTGAAGTTTTAAAATGTTTTTTGAAATCTTTTAACATTAAGTTGTTGTCAGTCCAATATCCATAATTATTCTTAAATGGCATTTTCAAAATCACTTGTCCATTTTTATTTAATCCGATTTCGCGTTCAGGGATTCCAGTTTCAAAACCCAATTCAATGAGCCAGTTTTCTACTAGGTCAATTTTATTTTCAAAATCAGGATTCGCTTTGGGAATTATAAAGGTCAAAATTCCGACGATTGCACTTTTAAAAGTCCGTTTAACAATTCCGTCTGATTGAGTTTTTTGTTCCGTTTTTGGAGCTTTAAATTGTATGTAAGTAGCTTTTTTCAAATGTTGGGTAACGTTTATGTATAAGGAAAGTTGCGTGTTTGCGTGCGAGGATTTTCCGAAGGAAAATCAGATGCAAGCAAATAAGCAATGACCTTTAGATTAAGCCAAAATAGCAATTTTTTTTATACGGTGTTGCCAACCGTTTTTTATTCAGATTATTAATTTTAAAATCATATTTTATGTTAAAAAAAGATAATTCAAATCAGTTCGATATTCAGTTCTATTCTCTTTATAAAAATGGCTTGATTTCTGAAAAATCATATTTAATTGGAAGAGAATATCACACTATTTTTGTTTGTCATTCCATTCATCGAATTTCCCGTCATCCATCGCTTCCAAAATCTTTCTCAAATTTTCAGCATTCTTTGGTAAAGTTTTTAAAAAGGCTTCTCTTTCTTCCCAATTTTTTGTTCTCAAAATTGCAATTGGCATTGAAATCAGTTCGTCAAATTGTTCGTGAAAAGTTTTATTTGCCTCGATAAATCTTTCCATACTTTTTTTAGAAATTCCGTCAATCTTTTTAGAAACTAATAAGTTCATTTTATGCTCATTTCCTTTTTCAATAAATTCTTGAGCTTGTTTCAGTTTTTCAGGTTGGTATGAATCCATTGCAGATTTCATAAATTTCAAACTATTATTCTGCACAAAATATGCAACTGTTAGTCCAACTAAAATGACTGAATTTATAATTTCAAGGTATTTCATAGTTTTGAGTGAGTAATGGTTGGCAACGTTGATGTATAAGATTAGTTGCGTGTTTTAAGCACTAAAGTTAACAAATAAACCACAAATAGAAAGTCCGCGAGGACTTTCGTAAATAGGCTAGAACTAGCAATTAATTTTATACGGTGTTGGCAACTGGCTTTTTTCCGTAATTTGCAATGTCAACTTTTTCCTTATACATTAATAAACCAGCTTTTTGTGCTGCTGTTCTTTCTTCTGTTGACTCCAATTTATCCATAAATGACTTTGGTAACCTTAAGTGATTATTCATTGGATGTAATCCTGTAATATTTGGATTTCTTGAATAATTGGTTTTTTTGTGACTTATTTTGTACTCATTTGTTATAATCGCTAATATTTCTGGAATCTTACCTTTAAAGTCTATTGCAGATGAAAAAGTCATATCATCAACAAAAGAAGTAAAAGTCATATTGTTTTGTAGAGCATATTCAAATAACAAATCTCCAGTTTTCATAAAAACTAAGTTTGCAAGTGTAGACGAAGTTGGAGCTCCTTGTGGTATTTTTCCTTTGAAAGTAGTTAGTTTAGTCAAAATGCTAGATACTTGATGTGAAAAACCTTGTTTCACAAACATTTCGTTAACTGCTTTATTAGTAATAGAAGGGAAGAAATCTTTTAAATCAGTCGTGAATTTATATTTTTTTCCTTGATGTTGTTTTGCATTATCAACATTATCTTTTCCTTTAACTGCACCAAACGCATAGTTTGGTAATTCTATTTTTAAAAGAATATTTTTTTGTATTCTTTTTTGAATTACTTTCAGTCTGTTAATGCTTGGATTTATAATTCGTTGTTTGGGTTTTCCATTTTTGTCAAGTTTAGGGTTTCCAAACTTGTCTAGTTTTATAATTATCTTTTCTCTGTAATAATTATCTATGTTTTGTATAATGGAATCAATCTCTTTAAAATCAACTTTTAATGTATATGCTAAATACTTAGTTGACTTAATCATTAGGCAGCAAAAAATTGGTTAACTAATGATTTTATAGAAGGAGCAATCATTTGGAATGCTTCTTTTTTCTCTGGGTTTATATCATCATTATCTAATGATAAGAAGAATAAAATTGGTAATGGTGTACCAAGGTTATTAGAAATAATCTTTAAAATTGAAAGATTTGGTTCTTTGTTATTATTCTCTATTTGCGATAAGTACGAAGGTGTAATGTCGCAAAGTTCTGCAAATTGGTTTTGTTTCAAACCTTTTTGTTTTCTAATTGATTTTATTGCAAGTCCTAAGTCCATATTATTGTTTATTTTAAAAAAAATTAAGGGGTGTCAGTTAAAAAAAATCATTCAAATTTTCAAAATTTGTAAATACCTTTAAAAGTATTTCAATTGCTCTGAAAACAATACTCCAATCAATAGGCTTTTTATAGTCTGATTTTTTAGAGTTTTCTAAATAACTAATAGTGTTATTTAATTGAACTTTTTCTTCTTCCGATAATAAACAACGGTCCTCGGAAAGGATAGTTCTTATATTCAATATAAGACTATCAATGTTTTGATAATGTTTTTTACACATATTTTAAATAATTTAATTAGAGACGGAATTGTCTCTTGCCTATTTACAATACGCTCGTAATTAAATTCAATATGCGTTGTCCACATTATCACCCCAAAATTATTCTTGCCACTATAAAACTATTAAAATGTCTTAATCAAAATAGCAGTTATTGGTGTTATTCTTTTCAGAATATGACTTCTAACGTTTTTAGGGGTTGCCTAAATATGTCTTAACATCTCATCAACTGCGTAAACGCGTGTATCTGTATGTGCTGTCGCCAATAGAACCATAATTGGTTGTGTAACTTAATACACTTTAGTTGTTTTTGAATTTAATTACTTCAATTTTCAAAACTCTTTCAAAGAACTATGATGCAAATATAGTATGTATAATTCAATTACACAAGAAAAATGATAAAAAATTAACTGTGAGTTAAATAAATATATATTTTGATGTGTTTCAGGAACATTTTAAATGGTCGGAAAGTGTATTTTCAGCTTGTTGCCAACGGTCTCGTATAAGAATAGTAGCGGATTTACACGTACTAACTTTTCGGTTAAACACTAACTTTTTTATATTTACTTACTTTAGTTTTAGCAGTTAAACCGCTATTATTTTTATACATTGTTATGTGCAGGCTTTACCCTATTCTATTGCTTTTAGCCTCTATTATTTTCAGTTTTAATTCGTAGCTGAAATCTTCTTCGTAAATAATAGAAGTGATGATTTCTTTAAGTAAGTCTCTGTCTATTATATTATCAGCAACATCCACAGCAACATTTTCAGTTGATGAAATGAATTTAGATACAAGGTGGTCAAGTCCATTAATTTCCAAAAAATATGCACTTAGTGCAATAGAAGACCTTTTATTTCCATCATTGAAAGCGTGATTTTTATTTATGGAATAAAACAGATAAGCAACTTTGTCCTCCAATTCTGGATAATAGTTGTCATCTTGAACAAAATCTAATGTAGCGTGAAGTTGTCCTAAATCCTTTGCTCCAGTCATTCCGCCAGAATGTTCGATTATATAATCGTGCTCTTTAACTGCGTAATCAAAATCGAAATATATAAATGCCATACTATCGATTTTTAAGACGTTTAAAAACATCAATGTTTTCGTCAATTCTTTCTTCTAAAGCTTTACTCTTATCCCCTAAGAATCTCTCAAAATCAGATTGCGATACAGTATTGATATAGTTTTTTAAACTATCGTGGAATACTTTTCTAAATCCATAATCTCTACTAGCCATTTTTATTCTTGCATCTTCAATTAAAGGCTTGAATAAAGGATGTTCTGAAAACTGAAATAGAAGTAAGTCCATTTCAGATTTTGTTAGTTTTCTACCAAGAGAATTATATTTCTCTTTCATTTCGTGAGCAAGACCTGTCTCAAAAGAGGCTATAAGTTTTAAAACTTCTGAATACATTGTATCTCTAGCATTCTCCTTTTCACTTAGATTAAGTATTTTTTTATATTCTACAGCATTTTCTTTGAAAATGCATTCATAAATTTTACTTGTGTATATAGCGTATTTAAAATTCCCTAAATCTAAATACGCATTCAAAGCCTGAGTGAATTCTTTTCTATAGTGTGGTTCTTTTAGTATAGCATTTAAAAAGTCCTCGTCTCTTTGGTTTATGTACTTTGTCGAACCTCCAGCTTTTTCATTTAAAGTATCAATCACAATGTCAAGAATTTTACTTCTTAATGCTCTTGCCATTTCACTTTCAACCAATAGCATTCCTAAGTTTAAAAATGACCTAAAATTAAATACTCCTAATTGTGATGTTTTACTTGAAAGATTTATGATGTGACCAAAATCAGTTTTAAATTCTTTAAGGTTTTTACCTTTCAAGACAACATATCCATTGTGCTTGAGTTCCTTTTCAAAATTCTCAAGATATCTATCAATTGTTGCTATGTCTATTTGGTAAAATTCAGATATTTGTTGCCTAGTGTATTTATATTCTTCTTGAAATAGCATTCCAGGAACACCAAAGTAATCTCTTAGATTGCTTAATACTAGAGGATTATTTAATATGTTCTGTCTATCTATATTTGAAGAAGTTAAATCTTTCATTTATGCAAATTTTGTTGATAACTTTTATATGCTAACCGCACTTATGCGGATAGGATGTTAATAACTCAGAAAAAATGGTTATAAATCCGATTCACAAAATACATTAATTCAAACCATTTCGCAGCTTTTTATTCAATATTTTGATTAATGCACGATGCTTTTTTAGCTTGCACATAACGTGTTTGTATAAGATTAGTTGCGTGTTTCAAGCACTAAAGTTAGCAAATAAATCACAGATAGAAAGTCCGCAAGGACTTTCGTAAGTAGGCTAGAACCAGCAATTAATTTTATACGGTGTTACCTACAGTTAATTGTTCATTATTTTACCTAATGTATATTCAAGTGCTTTTCCAGATTCTACTTCAATATTAGGCTCAATTCCTTTTTTATCAATTCTTTCCCCAGAATAAGTAATGTAATCATTCAATGGTATTCTCAATGTAATTCCATTTTCCAAATCAAACTCATTTGATGACAACATCGCACCAGCTGTATGTTCTCCGATTATTGTTGCATATTTGTGAAGTTTTAATCCGTAAACAAATGGTTCACAAGTACTTGCTGTCTTATTATTAGTTAAAATAAAAACTTTACCATTAAAATGTTTTTTAGATGGAATTACTTTAAAATACGTTCCATAATTTTTAATTGCTATTTCAAACCAATTATCCATTGTTCCCCCACTAAATTCTGTGAATTTTGAATAATCTTCTTGATTTGGTGTTCTGTCAAATTCTTTATACCAATTTTTATTAGGAAAAACGCCAGCAATTATAGGTTTGTCAATTATATATTCAGCTAATGGAAAAGCTGATATATGATTTCCACCAGGATTGTTACGTAAGTCAATAATTAAATTTTGATATTTTTTATTGTCAATGATGTCTATTAAACTATCCATTTGTTCTTTAGAGCCAGAAAAACTTTTGACTTTTAAAACGCAAGTTTTACTATTAATCTCACTTATATTAGCAAAATTGGGATTAGCACTTTTATTTTCATTTTCGGGTTGTGATTTATAAAGATAATAATGTGAAAAAGGAAAATCTCTAGCAAATGCAGAAAAAGCAATTTGAAGTTCTAAATCGTCATTAATGTTACTACTTAATTTTAACATTCGTTTTTTAAACTTTCTCCAATGCTTTGATTTTAAAAAAGATTGATTATAAATATTTTTTTCTGTTAAAGCGAATATTTCATTAAAGGTTTTTTTATAATCTCTTATCGGTTTAATTTCTTTAATTTTAATTCCGTTTATTTTAGTTTCTGAACTGTCTTTTTCTATTAAAGTAATTAGTATGGAATCATTTTTAATTAATCCTTTAAACTTTTTTTGACTAAAAATCATTTGAAAGTTTCCGTCAAATACATTTTCGTTTATAGGTCCTTTAAAATATACAATTTCGGGATATTTAACAGAAGTTGCCATTTTTGCCATTGTAAATTTGAATCCACCAACAATATCTTTCAGAGCATTGTTTCTTGTTTTTCCGATAATTTCTCCATCTTTAATTTCGGTTGTGATGTAATAGTCAAAACTATTTGGATTTTTAATCAACCATTTTTCTTGTCCAAAGCAAATATTGGAAAAAAGTATAATTATTAGTAGGATGTTGGTTTTTTTCATAATTCTGACTAACGTAAAAATATGTTATGGAAATTCAGCGGTTTAATAAAATTTGATTTTCTCATTTTCTTTTATTTTTTAAGCCTCAATATACCCATTTTTACGTTAGCCAACGGGCTGAAGAATTTTGGGGTTTCTATGAGGGATTGTAGGTAACGTTGAGTATAAGAAACGTAGGGCAGGTGATAGGCGATACGTTTCGAATTGGTACTAAGCCAAATATAAATATTTTGCTTTTATCATTTTTAGTAAATGCCAAATTTTATATTTGGCGACTTAGTAAATAAACACAATCCTTTCGGTTTAACACAAACGCCCTATGTTTTTTATACCTTGTTGGCAACTGGCTTTTTATTAACGGACTTATGATAGAAATGACTTTCAAAATTTTCTTTAATAAAATACTCCAAAGGTGTCTTTTTTGTTAATGACTTAAATTCTTTAATAAAATGGCTTTGGTCAAAATATCCGTTATCTAAAATAGTGCTTAAATAATCAGTCTTTCTATTGAGAAGTATTTTCTTTACTACATCTTGGAATCGTGTAATTTTCTGAAATTCTTTAGCTGTTATTCCAAATTGAGACTTAAAACCTCTTTCAAATTGACGTAGACTTAAATTGGCTTTTTTGGATAGTATTTCTATTGTATTACTGTCAAAACCATAATACAATTCGTCCACAATTAAATCCCACTTATCGTTTTCAATTTTATGATATGCATTAAAATTATTAATCAAAAACGATTCAATTTCTTCAATTTTGTTCTGAATTCCTGAAATGTGTTCAAGTCTCTTCATTAAGTCTCTCCCTTTTTCCTTCCATAAATCTTCAACAGAAAAATAGTTGTTGTTTAATTCAGAAAAAGGGACTGATGTGAAATGCCTAAAAGCTCCACTTTTAAATCTTACAGATAAAAATGACACATTTTTTTCTTTGTCAAAATTCAGAATGCTTCTTGGACAAATTGTGTGTGATTTTGGAAGTGTTTTTTCATTAACAGATAAAGGGTTTTCTAAATAAAACACTAATTCTAATCCAGTTCCTGGAAGTATGGAAGGAAGTTCGAAATATTCAGAGTTCGATTTTTCAAAAGTGTAAAATCTGTCTATATATTTTGAAAGAAATGAACTTGGTTTATAAGATTTGTTCTTAAGCATTAAAGTTTTCTATTAATGGTTCTTTAGTTAACAGAGGTATTACAGAATTTATGAAATTTTTAAAATGTTCAGATGAATTGTGCTTTTCAACAGCCTTTTCATTTTCATATTTTTCATAGAAAAAGAATTCATTTTTCTTATAGGCATCTTTTGATAGCTTATATGTTAAGCATCCACTTTCAGAAATACTCTCGTTAACCATAGTTTTAGCTAATTTTAAAAATTCTTCTATTTTAGTTTCTTTTACACTTGCTTGTACTACTATTACTTTTTTCATATTGATATGTTTTACAATGCAAATATTAAAAAGAAGAGTATTGTATGATTGTAAAAAAGCGACATTGGTAATCTGAATGTTTTTCAGCTTGTTGCCAACGGTTACGTATAAGAATAGTTGCGTGGTTAAGCCTCTAATTTAGTAAACAAAAACTAGCCAGAGGAAAATCCGCAGGATTTTCCGAGTACACACAGACCAAGCAATTATTTTTATACAATGTTGTGTGTAGTTATTTTTTCGGATTAATAACTTTTGGCAGAACACGAGTATAACATCTAACATTAACTTTCCGTTTTCGGTAAGTCGATTTAGTCAGATTTAATTCCGCAACTGCTTTTTTAATATCTTTTTCAAATTCAGGTGAGCTTGGATATCCTTTAGTAGCAATATCAGACACGTTTCCTTTTTTGTCTACTGTAAACCAAACATACATTTCTCCAGAATATTCATAGTCTTTCTCAATCAGATTCAGAATTTGGTTACGTAAACTTTTTTCCAAACATTGCGTCCTTTCTTTTTCGTCCGAAATTCCGTCACAATCACTTTCGAAAGGTGTTTTGTCAACCATTGTAAAGTGAACTGTTTTTCCGTTTTTCTTTTTTACAAGTTTCAGGTCAGATTGAGAATGAATTATCGAGATATTTAAAAATCCGATAATAAAAGTCAAATAAATTAATTTCAATTTCATAGTATTTTCTGGGTTTCTCTAATTACACACAACGTTGTTGTATATGGTTTGTTGCGTATTTCAAGCAACTAATTTAGTAAATAATTACTGACAAAGAAAGTCCGCGAGGACTTTCGTAAATAGGCTACAACTAGCAATTAATTTTATACGGTGTTGGCAACTGGCTTTTTGTTCCGATTTAATATTAATTCATTATTTATTCCATTTGGTAACTCTATTAGATAATCAAAACTCCATAATGTTTCAATTACTTTTCGCATATTTTCAGTCTTATTGTCTAAAATTTGACTTACTTTTTTTAATGATTCCGTTGTTTGAATAAATTTCATTAAATAATAAGTGTCCAATTCTCCAAACTCAATTCCGTTGTTAATTTGAATATCTAAAAACTGCTCCGTATTTGTATTTGTAAATGAGCAGCCTTTTCCGTGAAAATGATATTTCCATTCATTATTTACTTCTCCTCTTTGATTTTCGCTTTTTTTGGTTTTTAATTCGTAAATCTCATTAGAGTTATTCAGATTAATGTCGAATGTTTCAGCCATTAGGTTCATTAGAGAATGAGCTGTTTTATCAAACAATTCAATACAATGATGAAATTCAAGTATATTTTCCAAAACTACTTTTGTTGATATACTTGGAAGAATATTCAGTTTATTCAGCCATTCAATTCGAGTCACGACATAATTAGGTAATTCCTTTTGTAAATCTAATACGTAATTTCTTGTCAATTTCTCATCAGTAACGACAAACAATAAAGTCTCATTTTCATTTAAAAGTTCTCGGACTTTTTCAATTTCAAGAGGTTTTTTGATGTTTATCGTCATTTTTTTCAGCTTGTTGCCAACGTTCTTGTGTATGGAAAGTTGCGTTGTTTGTGCTCGAGGATTTTCCGAAGGAAAATCAGATGTGTGCAAATACGCAACTCCGTTTTGGTTAGTACAAAATAGCAATTTTTTATACACGTTGTTGCCATTTCGTTGTTTTTTCATTTCAAGGTTTCTACTTAATTCCG